>CAYJHA010000124.1:0-5793 GCA_964369785.1 uncultured Bacteroides sp. | reverse complement strand
ATAAATATTAAAAGTTTTACTAAATTTTTTTCAAAAAATTTCAGGTTCTTAGGGCGGAGCCCTAAGGCGTTTTCCGCAGAAAACGCAATCTTTTGCCTAAAATCTCTGTCTAATCAACTTTCACTACAACTATATCTTTTTTACGCATTATATCGTACAAAATAGGTACTATAAAAAGCGTAAGCAGTGTCGCGTAGGCAAGGCCGCCAATTGTTACTATTGCAAGCGGCTGTGTCATTTCACTGCCATCGCCAATACCCATTGCCATTGTTACCATTGCAAGAATTGTAGTTAGTGCCGTCATCAATACAGGGCGAATTCTCACACGTCCTGTTCGCAAAATTGCCTGTTTTCTGCCCATACCTTCAATTCTAAGCTGGTTAATAGTGTCTACAAATACAATGCCGTTGTTAACTACTATGCCTGCAAGAACAAGAAAGCCCAGCATAGCAACTATTGAAAGCTCGTTGCCCGTTATTAAAAGCGCCAAAAGGCCACCTGTGAATGCAAGAGGTATTGTAAACATAACTATAAACGGGCTCATAAGGCTTTGGAACTGCGCCACCATTATAAGATAAACAAAAACAACTGCCAAAATAATAACAAGTATTAGGTCGTTAATTGAGTTCGTTATAGTCTCGTTTTCGCCTGTTATGTCAATAGAGTAGCCGTTCGGCACCTCGTACTCGTAGAACAGCTCTTCAAAATCGCGGCTAACAAGGCCAATGTTGTAGCCCTCTGCTATTGCGGCGCTTACGGTTGTATAGCGAGAGCCGTTTTCCCTGTTCACGCTCTCAACGCTAGCGCCCATTTGTCTGTCGGCAATCTCGTGCAAATAAACAGTCTCTGTCTCGCCGTCAGCCCCCATTGATGTCACTTCAAACTCATGGCTCATAATGCTCTCTTCACTCGGCATGTCGCCATCATCGCGCACTACTATAACAGGGTAGTCATCACCCTCTTGTGTAATTGTTGTTGCACTGTTTGTGCTTGTAAGTGCGCTTGCTATTTCCATTTGAATTTGTGCAACAGTTAAATTGTGGTGCATAGCGGCATTTTTGTTAACTATAATGCGCATTTCTTCGCCCGTCTCTTCAGGCTGTGAAATATCTGTCACGCCCTCTGTCTGGGCAAAAAGGCTGCGCATATCTTCTGCAAGTACGTCTAACGTATCAAAATCGTTGCCCTTAATTACAAGCTCAATGCCACTGCCACCCATTGCAGACATATCCATTGTAGATTCTTGCACCGCTATTTCGCAGTTAAGCCCTTGTGTAGCTTCTACTATTTGTGCGGCGGCATTTGCGTTTGTAAGGCTTGTGCCCTCTTCAAGCGTAATATAAAGCTGTATGCTCTGCCCTGAAGAAGCACCCATCATCATTGCCTCTGCGCCGCCGCCAACAGTTATACTTACGGCGTCTATGCCATCTATTCCAGAAATTCTGCTCATAACTTCGTCAGACGTCTCGAAAATTTCTTCCTGTGTAGCTTCCTTTGGCACTGTCATTGTGGCAGACATTTGCGGGCTCTCCATTGCAGGAATAAATGCTGTGCCCATTTGCGTAACTTGGTAAATGCTGAAAGCAAGTAACAGCACAGTAAAAATTAAAACAGGTGCTTTGTTATTCAGTGCTTTGCTTAAAACTCTCTCGTATAATTTCGCAAAGCGCTCAAACCATTTTTGTTCTTTGGCGGCGCTGTTTTTCAGCGTTGTTGCGCCCATTGCCGGCACAAGTGTAAGTGCCACAAAAAGGCTTGCTATTAGTGCGTATGCAATTGTAAGGCCCATGTCCATAAACAAATCGCGCGATATTCCCTCGGTGAAGACAATAGGCAAGAAAACGCAAATTGTTGTAAGTGTAGATGCAAAAATTGCACCCGAAACCTGCCTTGCACCTACAACTGCGGCCTTAGCGGCAGGCACACCCTCACTTCTTAGCCTATAAATATTCTCAATTACAACAATACTGTTGTCTACAAGCATACCAACGCCAAGCGAAAGGCCCGACAGCGATATAATATTAAGTGTGATGTCTGTAAAATACATAGCCGTAATGGCGCACATTAGGCTGAAAGGTATGCTACACGCAACAATAAACGTGGGGCGAATGTCTTTTAAAAATATTGCAAGCACAAAAATTGCAAGTATGCCGCCATAAATTAAGTTCGACAAAACGCTTTGTATAACCATGTCAATATACTGGCCTTGGTCCATAAGTGATGTGAAGTTAACGTCTGCGTTTTCTTCCTCAATTTCTGCCATTATGTCTTCAATCTCATCACTTACCTCAGCAGTTGACGCAGTGCTCTGCTTTTGAAAGCTTAAAAGAACGCTGTTATTGCCGTTAACTTTTGCATAGCTTGTATCAGCGTTATCTGTAAACTCTACCTTTGCTATGTCGCTAAGTTTCACCTCACCAACACCGTCAATATCGGCATAGAAAATAACTGTATTTTTAAGCTCTTCAATTTCTGAAAACTCTTCGCCAACTTTTACTAAAAGTGCGCCGTCTGCGCTGTCAATGTAGCCGGCTGGCATGTTAAAGTTCTCTGCCATTATTATGTTGCCTATCATGTCGGCAGTTAAAAAGCCCGTTATGTCTGCTTGCTCAAGTGCTTGCTCTTTTGCCTCGTCCATGTCTTCTTGAGACTGCTCGAGCTGTTCTTTTGCCATTTCAAGGTCTGTTTTAGTGCTACCCAGTACAACTTCGCCTGCTGTCAGCTCGTTCACTGCTTGCATTTTGCCGCTTTCAAGCTCTGCGTATGCTGCCTGCAATGTATCTAAATTGCTTTGAAGCTCGGGCAACATCATAGCCACAACTGCCTTTTGTGTTGTAATGTTGTTTAGCTCTGCGTCAATTTGGCTTATTCTGGTGGGCGTGTTTTCAATTACGGCCACGTCTTCTTGTGTAAGCGTTAAAATCATGCCAAGGGCTTCGGTGGGAATTGTAGGTGCACCCGGTGTAGATGGCATGTTTGCCGCTATTTGGTTTACTGCTGTGATATATTCTGTGAAAAGCGCCTCGGGTAAATTAACAAGCTCTGTTGTAGTTGTGGGTATTGGTGTTGATGTTGCCACGAAATTTGGCAACAATATAGCCTGTTGCGGTGTTAGCATTGCGGCAAACGTTGTAAGCAAGCCTTGCTCTGCAGGGTTTGTTGAGCCCGGCACACCATTCAGCCCATAATACACAGCTTCAAGCGCCTGCTTCTCACCCTCAAATGCCATCTCATTTGTCTCAAGTGTGGTGCTCTCGCTCATTAAAGCAGAAAGCTGTGCCACTGCCGCGTCAACTTCGGCACTGGCGTTTGCTAGCTCTGTTGTTGCGGCATCACTTCCCTGCTCCAGTTCTGCTTGTCCGCTTTCTATCTCTGCAAGGCCTGAATTAATATCCTCCATAGCGTCATACAACTCTTGCTGTGCGTCGGCAAGCTCTGAATCAACACTGTTAAGCACTTTTAAATTAACTTCGTTTATCTTATCGGTGTCTAGCATAACAGAAATTTCAGTCTCTAAAAGCCCCTGTGTATCAACGCTTGCAACGCCTGCCAGCCGCTCAAACTGCGGCACAATTTCATCTGTAACATAGTTCGATATTTCTTGCTCGCTCATGCCCTCAACGTCAATGCTGGCAACGGCAATGGGTAGCATATCGGGGCTAATGTTAAGTATTGACGGTGCGCCCACAAGGTCGTCAAAACCTGCCTCGGCCAAATCTATCATGCTCGAAACATCGATAGTTGCCGAGTCCATGTTTGTTCCCTCTTCAAACTCAAGTATCATCATGCTCATGTTCTCGCTTGAAACTGACTGCACATTTACAATGCCCGACGTTGTGCCAAGCGCCGCCTCCAGCGGCTGTGAGACCATTGACTCCACCCTCTCCGGGCTTGCCCCGGGGTATGGTGTTATAACAAGCATGTATGGCAAGTTTATTGTTGGCATTAAGTCTGTTGTAAGGCCTAAAAATGATATTACACCTAAAACAAGAACAAGCACCACAGCAACAAGCACGGTGTAAGGTTTTTTAACGCTGTAAGTTGAAAGCATAAATAAATGAGCTCCGTTTCTAAACATTAATAAAAATAGCTATAAAACCGCAAAAAAAAGATAAATTACATCAATTAACATTAAGCAATTTATCGGCAACTTGTAATTTGTTTATATTATATACTTTTTCAAGAAAAATAGTGTGAAAAATTTGTAAATAAAAGCAAAGTTTGTATATATGCAAAAAACACCTTAGGGCTTTGCCCTAATAACCCGAAATTTTCCCAAAAAAATTTAGTAAAACTTTAAATATTCGTCTTTTAATGAAGTGATATACCGTTTTTTGAAAGTCTTAAGGGAGGGCTTTAAGCCCTCCCTTAAATAACAACTTATACATAGTGCAATTCGCACTTATTATGTTAGCCTTGCGTTTAGCTATTTGCACTTTGTGCAAAATTAGCTATCTGCGCTTGTGCTTTCATCGCTTGCACTGTCTGATGTGTCGGTGTCGGCGTCTTGTGCAGTGTCTGCACCGTCTGCGGCTGTATCTGTTTGTTCGCTAGGTATGCCTGTTGGTATATCTTGCGCCAAATACTCTTCCAATGTTAGGCCGCTTTCTACAATTTTTTGTGCTTGGTCAACGCCTACATAGCGGTAATGCCATGGCTCATACGCAAAGCCCGTAATGCTGTCTTTACCTTCTGGGTAGCGTAAAATAAAGCCGTATGTCGCCGCATTTTCCAAAAGCCATTTTGCCTCGTCTGTGTCGGCAAATGTTAGGCTGTAATCGTTATTGTCGCTTGACATTATATCAACACCAAGGCCAAGGTTATGCTCTGATGTGCCCGGAGGTGCTGTAATAAGTGCCGCTGCTGCTTCTGCCTCTGCCTGTGAAAGCCCTGCGGCTACTTGCTGGCTAACTTGATAATCGTAGTTTGTCTCTTGCCTTGCATACGTGCGGTAACCGCTTTGTACTATCAAGTCAAGGCCTGTTGCATTTCCGGCGTCAATCATTTGCTCAAGCGCCTCTGCAATTCGTGCGTCAACTTCTTGGCCGCCAACTGTCGCAGTGTCAATTGTAAAGCTTGAATCGAGAACATTTTCTTTATTAACAAGCTTCAAATACCACTCATCGCGCGGAATTGGGTCAACTGCGGGAACAACTTCAGCAGGCTCACTTTCAGACGTTGACTGTGACGTGCTTTGCTCTGAAGAAGAAGGCACGCTTTCGCTTGTGTCAGCACCCGGTATTCCGTTCAATACTATAAATATAATACCACCAATAATTGCTACAACAAGAACTATTAAAATTATTACAAGCGGCAAGTTAATTTTACCTTTTTTCTTTTTATCAGGCTCGCCATCTTGCTCAAAATTGTTCTGCTCGTTGTTGTATGTATTATCACCGCCAATGTCTTCCGACATCCAGCTGTCATCGGAAAAGCCCATTATATCATTATCAAACTTGTCGTTTACGTTCTGTGCGCTTTGGTCGAAGCCGCCCATTACAGCGCCGCCGGCACTTAGGTTATCAGCGCCTTGTGTGCCACTTGCGTCAACATACTGTACGTCACCGCTATTATATGTGTCAAACTGCACATTGTTGTCAAGGCTGTCAAGCGCGTCAAACGAACTATCGTTTTGGAACATGCTGTCAAAATTGTCAACAAATGCGTCAGTCGATGTACCTTGTGCTGTTTCTGTGCCAAATTGTGGCGCTGTCTCAAACTGCGGTGCTTCGCCGAACTGTGGCTCTTGTGCAAAGAAGTCGCCGCTTTGTTGTTCTTGACCGAACTGCGGTG
>CAYJHA010000123.1:3214-5839 GCA_964369785.1 uncultured Bacteroides sp. | reverse complement strand
AAAATGCCGGTTACATCGTATTTCCACGCCTGTTTTGCGTATATTTTTGTGCTAACAAGTATTTCTATGCCAAGAAGTGCCACAAAAAGCGGTGCATATTTATAAAACCCTACTATTTGCATATGCGGAAAAATTAGCGAAAGGCAAAGCATAATGCCTGAAATTATAAACGCTATGCCTGTTGTAAAAGTGCCCACACGGTGCACTTTGATGCTATCTAAATATTGCTTTTGGTGTGTTTGCAGCGCAGTTTGCCCTGTTTGCGCATTTTGTGCTCTATCTGTTATACCACTCTTCATCGCTTTTCTCCTCGCTTTTTTGCTCGTTTTTTGTGCTCTTGCGTGCTTTTTTTGTAATAGGCGGTGTTTGCTCGTCTTGTTTTTCTGTAACGTCAGTAGCTGCTACTTGCGCTTGTGGCTGTATGTTTTGCACTTGCGCGCTGTCGCCTGCCTGCACGTTTGGCACAGCGCTTTGCGGTATGTCTTCGTGCATAAAATTATGCGTAAAAACGCCGTTTTGCGCTTGCATTGGCTGTGTGTTTGTGCTTTCGCCGCCAATATCATTCGGGGTATAAATTGCGCGCGTGTTGTTTTCGCTGTTTGTAACATTAGTGCTCATTTCGCCCTTGTTATAAATACCGCCGTTGCCGTTATAATTAACATAATCGTCGCTTTTTGTTATGTCTACACTTTTTACGCTACCGCTTAAAAGGTAAATGCCAAGCCAAACTAAAAGCACCGCCACTATAAAAGAGTTGAACATGCCTGTTATATAATAAAAATCAAAATATGTGCGTATTAGCGGCGAAATTATTTCATTTATAACTAAGAACACAGCAAAAATTATACAGCCCCAGCCCAATATTTTTGAGTGCTTCTTTGCTATGTCGCCGAAATTTGTGCCGAAATTATCGTCGTAATCAAAAAGGAACCTGTCTTTGTAGATGTACATTTGCTCAGGCGTTTGGTTGCGTATGTGCCATGTGTCGAAAAAAGAAAATGCAAAAAACACGGGCAATATAATGCCAAGCGAACTGCTTATTTCAAGCAAAACAAACGTGGCAATAACTACGCCTATCATTATTGAAATGCCCCTTTTCATGTAGCCTAGGTACATTTGCCCTGCCCCCGGTATAATTGAGAAGATGAATGTTAATAAAGCGTTCTTTTTCATTGTGTTATCTCCGTTCTTAGCGGCTGTGCCGCCTGTAAAATTTTATAAATTGCGCCGCTTATTAGATAGTGTAGATACTATCTAAAGCCTGCTTTTTATTTGATTTTTTTACTGCTGAGCCTTGCTTAAAAAGTTATCAATTGTGTTTGCAATAAACTGAAAGCCGCCGTCCTCTTCGCCTTGTGCTCTGCGCTGTAAGTCTTCGTTCATTTCGCGCTGTGTGCGTATGCCAAACGCATAGTCGCTTAGCTGTGCGGGCACTTTTGCAATGTTAGTGCTAACGCCTGTGCCCCACAAAACAAACGCAATACACGCCGCGGCTATATATGCCGTATACTTGTTGAAAACAGCGTTAAAAACACGCGCGTATATTGTTTTTATTATGCTGCTTCTTGTGCTGTTTGGCGGTGAAACCAGCGCTTCTTGCCCAATTGCAAGCACAAAATGCTCAATACATTCATCGCAAAAGCTTAAATGCTCGGCAATTTCAAGGCGGCTTTTTTCGCACATGTCACCGCTTAAAAAAAGTGCGTAAGCCTGTTTTGTAATGTGGCCGTCTTTAGTAAAACAGTTATTCATTTTGACGTATACCCCCTTTTTTTAGCATGTTTGCCAAAATGTTTTTTGCCCTGTAAATTTGTGTGTGCACAGTTTTTTTCGGGCGTTTTAGCCGCAAACATATTTCGCTTATGCTTAGGCTGTGTAAAAAGTAAAGCTGTGCCACAAGCAAATATGGCTCGCTTAATGAATTAACGGCGGTGTGTAAAATATGCATTTGCTCGTTTGATATTACAATGTCGAGAGGTGTGCCGCCGCTTAACGAATAATCGTACTTTTCGGGTAAAGGCTCGCTTAAATTCATGCCTACTTTTTTGTAGTACGAGCTTTTTAAGTAGTCTTTCGCTTTGTTTGACGCTATGCGTGCAAGCCACGGCTTATACTGCTTGTGCTTACAGTCGTCTATGTGCGTAAAAGCAGAGAGGAACGTTTCCTGCACAAGGTCTTGCGCTTGCATTTCGTCTTTTGTAAAAGAGTAGCAAATTGTGTAAACAAGCTTTTCGTGCTGTTTCACAATTTGCTCAAACTGTGCAATTGTAACACTGTGCGAGAAAACCACCCCCGTTTAGTTGTTAGTTGTTAGTTTTTAGAGATTAGTTGTTTGTATTTAAAGCTTGTGTTCTGGGGTTTCTTTGCTTTCTAGGCTCTAAATTCTAGGCTCTTAATAAAAACTAACAGTTTCGCCGTATTATTCGTTATGTTTATGTAACGATTAATACGGCGAATTTTCTTCAATATATTTTTAAATAAATTTTGTTTTTATGTGTTTGTATGCATAGAGGTTGTGTTTTATTAAATTTGCGGCGCTTTGGGCGGCCGCGAGGGTTGCGCCCTACACGTTTAGTTGTTAGTTGTTAGATTTTAGTTGTTAGTTGTTTCAAGCCTTGCAGTGTT
>CAYJHA010000123.1:0-3114 GCA_964369785.1 uncultured Bacteroides sp. | reverse complement strand
TTTAGTTGTTAGTTGTTAGATTTTAGTTGTTAGTTGTTTCAAGCCTTGCAGTGTTTCGGGCAACTACATTGCGCGGCATACCTTACGCGGTAGCTAGCCTACGGGCGGCCGATGACCGCCCCTACACGTTTAGTTGTTAGTTGTTAGATTTTAGCTGTTAGTTGTTTCACGCCTTGGAGTGTTTCGGGTAACCACATTGCGTGGCATACCTTACGCGGTAGCTTGCCTACGGGCAACCGCAAGGGTTGCCCCTACAAACGTTTAGGCGGGAAGAGCAGAGCCCCTCCCCTACAAATCTAGGTTCTAATTACTTAATGCACCAGCACCATAAAGCCCAAACTGCTAAGCACAAGCATTATAATGCCTGCTGTTATTACGCCTGCAAGCACACTTAGCACGCTTGGCCAAAATTTTAAATCTAGCAATGTTGCGCCAAGGCAGCCTGTCCACGCGCCTGTTCCGGGCAGTGGAATTGCAACAAACAGAAAAAGCCCGTAGTATATACCCTTGCCGGATTTTTCTTGTATTTTGTTGCTTGCCTTTACGCCCTTACTGTGTATGGCGCCAAAAAATTTGCCAAGCTTGCCCGGCCATGTGCAACACCAAAGTAAAACTTTTTTTGCAAAAAGCAATATAATGGGCACAGGCACCATGTTGCCAATAACGGCAACAAGCAAAATGCTCCATGTGGGCTCCAGTTGCATTCCCACGCCAATAGGCACAGCGCCGCGCAGTTCAATAAGCGGAACCATGGAAACAAAAAACACCCAAAAGTATTTTTTTACAAGTTCAATAAACATTAAAAATCTCCAATAAAAATTAATTCAATCTTTTGCATATATTAATATATTAAAAATTATGCTTTATGCAAAAAATTACTCGTCGGCTAGCGTCTCTTCCTCGCTGCCCGTTGCAGATATTGAGCTTAGGCGGAAGTTGCCGTTAACGTTATACGCCCACCAGTCGGTATATGTTATAGAAATGCGGTACTCGCCGCCCTGTGTTAAATTGGTAAATGTATATGTTTGGTTTGTGCCGTCAGCGTCAAAGTGTGCCGTAACTATGTGCTCTGCTTGGTTTTCGCCTTTTTCCCACAGTGCAACTTTAACGTCGCGGTAGCCTGGGTCAGCGTCAACGCTTTCGCCGTTTGCGTCTGTTAAATAGAAGTTCGCGTCAATTGTAAGCGAGTTGCCGTTTATGAAGAGGTAAGAATCTGCTTTATACGTAGACAAATAAATAGTGCCCACATAAGTGTCTGTTCCCTCTACAATAACGCCCACAAGTGAGTTTGCAGTTTCAGGCATGGCAAAGTTTTCGGGCAATACAATGTCCTCGCCGCCCGGCGTTGCCATTTCCATATCTTCAACAGTGTCGTCCTCTTCCTCTTCAATACCCAAAAGACTTGCGAGGCTAAGGTTTGAACAAGATGTAAACATTGTTAGCATACATGTAAAAATTAGCAGCAGTGCAAATAATTTTTTAAGTTTCGTTCTCATTTTTTCTCCTTTTTCCTTTAAGGTGCTTTAATTGTGAAGTTCATCTGTAAGTGCAAGGCGCTCGCTCTCTTGATACTCGTTTGTATTGTCGAACAAATTTTGGTACCTAAAAAGCGCAAAGCCGTCAACATTCGGCTGCCCCTCTAATGACTTTACCATTTTTGCAATGTTTTGTCCACTGTTCCACTCGCTTTGGTCGTTGCTTCCGCCGTCGCCCACAGCTATTCTAAAGGCGCCAAGGCCTATTGCAAGCGCAACGTCCTCGTGCCGCTCATAGCTTAGCCACTCGTTTGTGCAGTTTTCAAACGCAAAGCGGTCAGAGCCGTTTGATAGCCTATAATCAAAGCCCCAGTATATTTGCGGCATAATATAGTCTACATAACCCGGTTGAGAAAGCCATAGCTGAACATCGCTGTACTGGCTGTTGTAGTTATTGTCGTTGTTGCCCTGTGGGCTTATGCCAAACACGCAAGTAGGGTCTGCCGCTTTAATGGCGGCATACACATTTTGCACAAGCGTGTTAACATTTTGGCGGCGCCATGCGTCAAGCGACATATCACCGCCTAAAAGCGCAAACTGCTCTTCGTCAAAGCTTGCGTCGGTGGTGGGGTAAAAATAGTCGTCGAACTGTATTGCGTCAACGTCATAGTTGTTTATTATCTCAAGCGTTCCGTCTATAATTAGTTGCTGTACCTCGGGTATTGATGGGTCAAAATAAAGCCCGTCGCCAACTTCACGCACCCAATCAGGGTTAAGTGTTGCAGGGTTTGTGCTTGCAATGTTCGCGGGCAAATTAGCGTTTAGGCTAATTCTGTAAGGGTTCACCCATGCTTCAAAAAGCAAATTTCGCGCGTGTGCCTCTTCAATTAAAATTGCAAGTGGGTCGTACCCCGGGTCTTTTCCTTGTTCGCCCGTTAATATGTGGCTGTATGGGTAAATGTCGCTTTTATAAATAGCGTCTGAAAAAGGGCGCACTTGAAATATAACCGTATTTAGCCCTAAATTTACGCAGTTGTCGAACACTGTTTGCGCACTTTGCCTAAAGCTTTGCTCGCTAGCTGTGTCAAACGCTGTGAAGTCGAGATAGCTTATCCACACCGCTTTGTAGGGCAAGCTTGCGGCGCCTGTGCCGGGCACTGTGTTTGCCGCCGCGCCCTCGGGCACACTTGTGAAATCGCTCTGCGGCGCATCGCCGCTATTATCAATGTCGGGCGCATTATTGCCGCACCCTGTAAGCATTAAACTTAAACTCAAAACAGCAACAACCGCCTTTAAAATAATACTTTTGCGCTTTTTGTGTAGTGTCATAAACGTCTCCGTTTCGCGTGTATTTTTTATTTTACAATATTATTGCCATTATGGCAATAATAAGCGTGCAATTTTGAGTAAATTTTTTGTGAAATTTTATTTTTTTAGGTAGCGCTTAAAAATGTTGACATTATATAATATTATGTAGGGATGTATTGTTATATGCTTGCGTTAAACAAACTAATACGCTTTTCGGGCAATAGCCAAACTTTTAACTATTGCTTTGCACTTAAAGAGGTAAAGCCCTCTCCGGCACTGCGGTGCCACCTCTCCCAAAGGGAGAGGCAAAGCGGAGCTGTTGACAAAACAT
>CAYJHA010000122.1:0-5845 GCA_964369785.1 uncultured Bacteroides sp. | reverse complement strand
TTTTTCTACAGTCTGAGCAGTTGCGAACAAATTCGCAACTGCTTTTTTTACTGCGTTTTGTCAAACTGACTCTCGTAAAGTTGTGCGTAGAACCCTTGTTTGCTTAAAAGTTCTGTGTGCGTTCCCTCTTCAATTATGTTACCGTCTTTCATAACTACAATTTTATCTGCATTTTGAATTGTGGAAAGCCTGTGCGCAACAACAAAACTTGTTCTGTTTTTCATAAGTTTATCAAAAGCGCTTTGAACAAGCATTTCCGTGCGTGTGTCTATACTGCTTGTCGCCTCGTCCAGTATAAGCATTTCAGGCTCGCACAGCATAATTCTTGCTATGCAAAGAAGTTGCTTTTGCCCTGCGGATAAATTACCGCCGCCCGGCTTTATAACTGTGTCGTAGCCGTTTTCAAGCCTTTTTATAAAGCTGTGCGCATGTGCCGCTTTTGCCGCGTTAATTATGTCTTCATCCGTTGCGCTAGGCTTGCCAAATGCTATGTTCTCACGCACACTCGCATTTTTCAGCCATGTTTCTTGCAATACCATTCCAAAAAGGCTTCTTAGCTCTTTGCGCTCCATGTGCGCTATGTTTGTGTTGTTCACATAAATTGCGCCGGCGTCAACTTCATAAAAGCGCATAAGCAAATTAATTAGTGTTGTTTTGCCGCAACCTGTGGGGCCTACAATTGCTATCTTTGTGCCTTTTTTTGCTGTCAAGTTTAAATTTTTCATAAATTCTTTATTTTTCACATATGAAAAATCAACATTTTCAAGCCGCACATTGCCATCGAATTGTTTATTTTTTTCATTGCTGTCTTCGCTTGTTTTTTCATTAACAGTGCTTAAATTCTCATTCGCATTTTCGCCACTTTGTTTTTCACGCTCTAAATTAATAACGCCGAAAAGCCGCCAAAAGCCCGTTACTGCGCTTTGCACTTGCGTTAAAACACCCGAAACCTCGTTAAACGGCTTAGTGTATTGGTTTGCATACGTTAAAAACGATGTTAGCTGGCCCACACTTATGCCGCCCAACACAACAAACACAGCACCCAAAACGCCTACCGCTGCGTACACAACGGCGTTAACAAAACGCGTGCCCGGGTTTATAACAGACGAATAAAACGTGCCCAAAACTCCACTTTTGTAAAGTTCCCGGGTCATTTCATCAAGTTTTTCATAGCACTGCTCTTCATAGCCAAACGCGTGGATAAGGCTGTGCGCCGGCACTGTCTCGTTTATAAAAGCAGAGAGCGCGCCCTGCGCCTCTGACTGGCGCTTAAAATATTTTGCAGTGCGCTTTGCCATAAACGACGCAAACCAAATTGACACAGGCGTTACAACAACCACCACCGTTGCAATAACAGGGTTTAGTATCATCATTATTACAAGCGTGCCAACTATTGTTGCAACGCCCGGCAAAAGCTGCGTAAGTGCCTGCATTATGCCCTCTGAAACGTACGCCGCGTCGTTTACCGCAATGCTTATTAAGTCGCCGTGCGGTGTTCTGTCTATATATTTTAGCGGTGCTTTATTTATAGCTTCAAAAGCCTGCTCGCACATGTCTTTCGTAACATAGGCAGACAATTTTTTTGTGCACAAATTCATAAGCCACTGCGCTGTTCCCGAAAGTATGGAAAACAGCGTTATTGCGACAATGCACATGAAAATATGCTCGAAATTTACAGCGCCTGCTTCAAGCGCCGCGTCTACCGCGCTACCTATCATAACGGGTATTAAAAGCGTGAACGCCACATGAAAAACAGCGAATAAAAACGACAGAGCCAAAAGGTGTTTGTATGGCTTAATAAATTTTGATATTTCTTTAAAAAATTCTTTTGACATCATAGTTTATCACCTGCTTGCCCTTGTGCGCCTACATTTGTGCTTTCTTGCGTTTTGGCTTGTGCTTGCACCAAATGCTCTTCCACAACGCCTTGAGATACACAAATTTCTTTGTAAACCTCGCACGTTTCAAGCAAGTTTTCATGCGTGCCGCAGCCTACAAGGCAGCCGTCGTCAAGCACCAAAATTTGCTTTGCTTGCTTTATACTGTGCGCCCGCTGTGAAACGGTAATAACAGTGCACTTTTGCGTGTAAAGCTTTAAAGCTTTACGCAGCTTTGCCTCTGTTGCAAAGTCTAGTGCGCTTGCGGCATCGTCCAATATAAGAATTTCGGGCTGTGCCAAAATTGCACGTGCTATTGTTAGGCGCTGTTTTTGCCCACCCGACAAATTTTTACCGCCCTCAAGCACAGGCTCGTCCAGCCCTGCTTTTTTGCCTTTAACAAATTGCTCGCCTTGTGCAATTGTAAGCGCTTGCCACATTTCTTCATCGCTAGCGCCTTTTTTTGCGGCGCACAAATTACTGCGTATTGTGCCGCTGAAAAGCGTTGCGCTTTGCGGCACAATAGCAATTTTTTTACGTAAATCTTTCAGTGTAAAGTGTTTTACATTTACACCGCTTACTTTTATTTCGCCGCTTGTAACATCAAAGTCTCTAAGCAAAAGGCGCAGTAGCGTTGTTTTTCCGCTACCCGTTCCGCCTATAATTCCTACGCTTTGCCCTTTTTTTATAGTGAAGGAAATATCAGTCAGCGCCGCGTCGCCGCCCTTGTTATACTTAAAATCAACGTTTTCAAACTTCACTAGTTCGCTTTCGCCTTGTGCGCTTTCGGTTTGTGTTGCACTTTGTTTTGGGTTTTGCATTGTGCTTTCTATATTTAAAATGTCTATAACGCGTTTTGCACTTGAAATGCCGCGTGTGCACATTACAACAACAACGCTTAATGCAATTAATGCCAGTAGCGTCTGCGTCATATAATTTACAAGCGCAAAAAGCTCACCCTGCAAAATAACGCCTGTGTTTACAAAATTTCCGCCAAGCCACAAAATTATAACAATTGCAACGTTGACAAGTATGTTCAACAAAGGGTTTAATAGTGTAGATATTTTACCCGCTGTAATATTAAGTTTTGTTAGTTCATCGTAATTTTCATTAAAGCCTTCTATTTGTGCCGTTTGTTTTGAAAAAGCGCGAATTACACGTGCACCCGACAAATTTTCGCCAACAATTTGTGTTACACCGTCTTGTTTATTTTGTATACTTGTATAATAAGGCAAGCTTTTTTTCATTATAGCGTAAATAATAATTAACACAATTGGTATGAAAATTATAAAAATTACACCTATTTTAAAGTTAATAATAAGGGCCATAACAGCCGAGCCTATAATTAAAAGCGGCGCACGGCTTGCAAGGCGAATTGCCATGTTTATACCTGTTTGCACCTGTGTAACGTCGTTTGAAATGCGCGTTATAAGCGTGCTGCTGCCAAGTTGTATATGCTCTTTTTGAGAAAGCGAAAACACATGCTTGTACATTTGCTTTCTAAGCGACGCACCAAAGCCAAACGCACAAACCGCGGCATAATATTGGCAAATTACGGCTAAAACAAGGCCTACCCCACCAAGCAATAACATAAAAAGCCCACGAGAAATTATATAATTAATGTCGCCGCTTTTTATGCCTGTGTCTATAATGTCTGCCATTAAAACAGGTATAAACAGCTCTAAAATTGCCTCGGCCAGTTTGAACGTTGGGCCTAAAATTAGCTGTTTATAGTAGCCTTTAAAGTTTGATAGGAGCTTTTTCAATGGTTTATCATGCCTTTCCTGTTTAAAAATCATTTATGATATTTTGTGCCTGCATTTATGCTAAATGCCCTGTAAATTTGCTCTAAAAGCATCACGTTTGCAAGCTTGTGTGCGAATGTCATTTTACTAAGCGACAATTTTAAGCTTGCCTTTTGCTTTAGGTTTTCACATAGCCCAAAAGACGAGCCTATTACAAAGCATATGTGCGATGTTCCGTTTTTGCCGCAATCGCTAACATAGCTTGCTAATTGCTCGCTTGTTAAGTGTTTTCCCTCTATGCACATTGCAACAAGCGCACTGCCTTTTGGCACAGCTGCAACAATAGCTGCTGCCTCTTTTTCAAGTGCTTTTTGCACGCTTGCCTGCGAAATGTTCTTTTCATTTAAATTAGTTTGTGCAATTTCCACTGTGTTTATTTTGCAAAATGCACCTAGCCTTTTTACATATTCCGCAGCTGCTGCCTTGTAATTTTCGTCGCTTTGTTTGCCCACTGTTATAACCGTTATGTTTTGCATTTCTACCTCTTATAATAGCCACAAAAAAATTTTATCTTGCGCATACAATGTCGTGTTTAATTTGTTATGTTTCTACACAGCCGCATACGTATATTTTTCATTAAAAATCAAAAACAGGTGAAATATCATTCCTGTATGCCACTTGCACAACACAGCCGTTTTGCGGTGTATAGGCGTTAATAGCAAGCTCATTTTTCAGCGCTTGAAGCACGTGCCATTCTGTGTTATTCTCTTTGCTCATGTGGCAAAGCATAAAGTTTTTGCAACCGTCTTGCATAAGTTTCATAACTGTTTTTGCACTGTCCTCGTTGCACAAGTGCCCTTTTGATGAGTGTATTCTCTGCTTCAAAAACGAAGGGTACGGGCCGTTTATAAGCATATTATAATCATAATTCGCCTCTAGGCTTATAACGTCTGCACCGCATAAATTGTCGTAAACTTCCCCTGTAACACAGCCAAGGTCTGTTGCTATTGCAACTGTTTTGCCGCCCTGCGTTGTAATTTTAAAGCCACAGCACTGTGCACTGTCGTGGCTTGTGTTAAAGCTTTGCACTGTAAACCCGTTTATAAATTCTTGCTCTTTAATTTCACACGCGTTTGCAAAGTGTGGTATTGTGCGGCTTTTTTTAAGTTCTTTTATTGTTGGTGCCGTTGCAAATATCGGTACATCGTGTTTTTTCAAAAACGTTGTTAGGCCATATGTATGGTCTGAGTGTTCATGTGTTACAAGCACGGCGCACAAATTTTTTATGTCGTGCCCCATATGCTTTAGGCACTCCAGTGTTTTGCGTGTACTTTTGCCCATGTCTATAAGTAAAAATTTACCCTCATCGCTAACAATACTGCAATTGCCCGACGAGCCCGAGTAAAGGCATGTAAATTGTGCCATAGTTTCCCTTTCAAGTGTTGTTAAATTACATAAAACACAATAGGGGTCAGCGTCCTCGACGTCCCGAAAAAAATCACATCGGGTTGTCGGGGACGCCAACCCCTACAATAAATTTATTATATAGCTTTGCTCTGCACATTGTCTGCAATTTCAACGCGCTTAATATCTCCGCCAAGCGCTGTAAACTTTTCTACAATGTCCTCATAACCACGCTCTATATGCTCAATGTCGTGTATCTCGCTTGTGCCATTTGCCACAAGTGCCGCTATTACAAGCGCCGCACCTGCACGCAAGTCTGTTGCATACACAGGTGCAGGAAGTAGCTCCGGCACGCCTTCAACAACTGCAATACGCCCGTCTACTTGAATGTTTGCGCCCATGCGTGTAAGCTCTGCAACATATCTAAACCTATTTTCCCAAATGCCTTCCGTTACAATTGATGTTCCCTTTGCAAGCGTTGCAAGAACAGTCATAAGCGGTTGCATGTCTGTAGGGAAACCGGGGTGCGGCATTGTTTTAATATTCATCGCCTCAATGTCGCCTGTTCTGTAAACTCTTATTGCGTCGTCATACTCTTCAACTGTTGCGCCTGCACGCTCAAGTTTCGACGTTATTGGCTCTAAATGCTTTGGTATTACGTTATTTATAACAATATTGCCGCCTGTTATTGCCGCGGCTACCATGTAAGTGCCTGCCTCAATTTGGTCGGGTATAAGCCCATATGTGCAGCCGTGCATTTTCTCAACACCGCGTATTTTTATAACGTCTGTGCCGGCGCCGCGCACGTCTGCGCCCATT
>CAYJHA010000121.1:0-6278 GCA_964369785.1 uncultured Bacteroides sp. | reverse complement strand
AGGATTATTTATACAACACATGCCAATTTCTAACCTCTAATTTATAATTACACCTGCGATAAAAGCTCAACCAAATACTCCCTAAACTCTGCGCCTATCTCTTTATGCCTTAGCGCAGTTTCAACCTGCGCTTGCATTATGCCTATTTTCGAGCCCATGTCGTAGCGCTTGCCCGTAAAATCAACGCCCGTCATATTTCCGTTTCTCGCAAGCACTGCCATGGCGTCTGTAAGCTGTATTTCGCCACCGGCACCCGGCTTTGTGTTTTCCAATATGTCATAAATGTCAGGCGTTAAAAGGCACCTGCCCAATATTGAGTAAAGGCTCATTTCATTGCCTTTAGTTGGCTTTTCAATCATGTCTGTTACGCTGTATATATTTTGCTTTAAGTTTTCAACTTTAAGCGACGAATATTTGTGTATATCAGCGGCAGGCACTTCTTTTATGCCAACGCACGCCTTGCCGTATTGCTCATATGCCCTGCAAAGCTGTGCCGCCACGGGGTCTTCGCCCATAATAACGTCGTCGCCGTATAAAACAACAAACGGCTCGTCGCCTGTAAAGCTCTTTGCTTTAAGCACGGCATGCCCAAGGCCTTTCATCTCTTTTTGGCGCAAGAAAAATATGTCTGCAAGGTTCGAAGCCTTTTGGCAATCTTTAAGCAAATCGGCCTTTGAATTGCCGCCTTTTTCCAGCGCCGCTTCAAGCTCCGGCGCTCTGTCGAAATGGTCTTCAACGGCACTTTTACCCCTGTTTGTAATTATCAAAATTTCTTCTATTCCCGCTGCAACAGCCTCTTCAACTATATATTGAATTGCGGGCTTGTCTACTATGGGCAGCATTTCTTTTGGCACTGCCTTTGTTGCCGGCAATACGCGTGTGCCAAGCCCTGCCGCCGGTATTATAGCTTTTCTAACTTTTTTCATGTTAACAATCGTCCTCTCTTTTTATAGTGATATATTTTTACATCATGCTGAAATACGAACTATACATTGCGTATATATTATCAGGGCCTATCCAAAGAGTAAATAAATAACTTGCGGCAAAAATAATTGCCACAACAACAGCAATGCTTATAAAACTAGTGCCGCCTGTTTTTTCAAGCTCGTGGAAATAATCACTCTCGCTTAAATTTTTCTCTTTGCTTTTTTTTATTTTACGCGCGGCATGTTGCCTGTAAAGATAAAACGAGAAAAAGCAGAAAAACGCACTTAAACCCCAGCTTAAAATAGAGCAGATGAACGCAAGGTTTGTAAGCGCCGCACTTGAAACGTCTGCCGCAAAGCCAACGCCGAAAGTGCTAAGCATGCTTAAAGTAGACGGAATATTCACAATAAAAGCACCAAGTGCGCTAAGCAATGCCCAAGAGTACATTTTCCTGTACGCAAAATAGAATGTTGAAAAAAACAGTGCACTCCAGCAAAATGTAATTTTAAATTTATTTGTAGGCGCGTCCATTCTTTGGAACTGGTACAAATAATAAGGTGCCGAATTGCCTATAAACTTTGCCCACTCGCTCGCTTTTATTCCGTCAATTTCTTTGTCGCCGCCTGCACCTTGCATATACACGCCAAACGGTGTGGCTATTTGCCCACTGCCAAAGCTAAAGTTTATAGGGCTGTTTTGCCCGTTTGCGCCGCCGTTTTGTGCGCCGCCGTTTGGGCTTTGCCCATTATTAAAATTGCCGCTTTGATTGCCGTTGTTTTGCACGCCGCCGGCATTTACACCGTTAAATTTATGTGTTTCATCGTCTTGGTTTCTAAGCGGGCTTCCGCAGTGCTCACAAAATAGGTTTATGCTCTTATTATCTGCGCCGCAGTTTGCGCACCTTGCGCCCTCTTTTTCTGTTTTGGGCGGCGCATATTCAAAGCCGTTTGCGTGTTCTTTTTCAAAAACACAAGCGCCATTTTTTATATAACACTCTCTGTGGTAAGGTGTGCCACACTCGGGGCATACCACTACATCGTCTTTTTCTTCAAAGTTCTTTTCACACACACTGCATTTCATAGCCGTAATATTTTTCATTTATAATTAACCCTTTCGTCATTCGGATAAACCAAAAACACTGTAATAATATAATAATAACCTAAATTCGACAGTTTGTACACCTTTACAATAATGTTTTTTAATATTATAATATACTATAATATAAAATTGTGAACAAATGTTAACAAAAATACAGTTTTTTTTAAAATTATTGAACGAGGCTTACTAATATGATACTACTTGATGATATAAAACGCAGGCTGGCAGAGCTTGAACCTGTTGTGGTTGACCTTGCCGACGCGCTTGCAATTAACGAAAACAAAATGCTACTTAGCGAGCTTGAAGCAAAAAGCGCCGACCCTGCTTTTTATAACGACACCGCGAACTCCGGCAGAGTATTTGCGCAAATGGGCGAGATAAAGCAAAAGCTTGAAGCATACGACAATTTGAAGACGCTATTGTCTGACACGCAAACAATACTTGAAATGCACGAAGAAATGGGCGACGACGACACCGCCGCAGAGCTTGAGCAAAGCATAGGCGCACTTAGTGATAAAGTTGAGGAAATGCGCCTTGTTACGCTTTTAACGGGCGAGTACGACAAAAACAACGCTATACTAAGTTTTCATGCCGGTGCAGGCGGCACAGAAGCGCAAGACTGGGCCGAAATGCTATACAGAATGTACACACGCTTTGCAAACCGCCACGGCTTTACTACAAAAGTGCTTGACTACTTAGACGGCGATGAGGCAGGCCTTAAAAGCGCCACTATTTTAATTGAAGGGCACAACGCGTACGGCTTTTTGCGCAGTGAGAGCGGCGTGCACCGCCTTGTGCGTATTTCACCGTTCGATTCGTCCGGCCGCCGCCACACAAGCTTTGCCTCGCTTGAGGTTATGCCCGAGCTTGACGACAAAATAACAATAGAAATTAACCCGGCAGATGTTAAAATGGAAGTATTCCGTGCTAGCGGTGCAGGTGGCCAGCATATTAATAAAACATCAAGTGCCGTGCGTTTAATACACGAGCCAACAGGCATTGTAGTAAGCTGCCAAAACGAGCGAAGCCAAATTCAAAACCGTGAGATGTGCATGAAAATGCTTGCCGCAAAGCTTTACCAAATTAAAGAGCGCGAGCATTTAGACAAAATAAGCGACATTAAAGGCGTGCAAAATGCCATTGCATGGGGCAGCCAAATACGCAGTTATGTTTTTATGCCGTATACACTTGTTAAAGACCATAGAACGAATTTTGAAAACGGCAACGTAAACGCAGTTATGGACGGCGATATAGACGGCTTTGTCAATGCGTATTTAAAGGCAAGCAGTAAGGGTGAACTTGAGCAGTAAGCGCTAGGTGTTGCGCAACTTTTTGCAAAGCCGCCCAATAAAAGCGGCGTAAAAATTTGCGGCGTTTTATAAAACCGCAAGGGTTGCCCAAACAATATCCTACAAGTAATTACTAAACTAAAAATTTAACAAGGACGGTCAAGTTATCATGATTACAGAAAGCATTTCAATAGTTTTAATTGTGCTTATAATAATTTTTATGCTTATTCGCACTAAGCACATAGATTATGCCCTTAGCGTGTTGCCCACTTTAATAATACCTTCAGGGCACATTTTGGTGGGCTTTGCGCTTTTTGCAATGCGTGATATTTATGCGCCTTTGCGCCCGGGCATGGTTTTTGCGTTTGCAGATACTGTTCTATTAGCTGTGACATGCGCACTTTTTGCGCTGTTCTCGCACAAAATAAAAAACAAGCGCACAAGAAATGTTTACGTATGGACAATGATAGGGTACAGCGTAATTTTAACATGGGCGTTTATTCACCAAACAATTAGCCCTATGCTTTTGTAAATTTTCACCGTAAAATTTGAAAATTTATTGAATATATGTTACAATATTAAAGCTTAATAAATTTAGCTTTATTTCGAGGAGGAATTTTATTTTGGCAAATTATAAAATAGTTACAGAAACTAATGCGGACATGACACAGCAAATGGTAGATGAGCTTGATATCCACGCTATACCAATGCGCTTTGTTCAAGAGGGCGTTGAGTATGAGAACTATGCAGACGGCAGGCAACTTGCTTTCAGCGAGTTTTACACAAAATTGCGTGCAGGCAACATGTCAACAACAACACAAATATCTATGGACCAATACCGCAATGAAATTACACCTTATTTGGAGCAAGGCCTTGATATTTTACACATAGGTTTTTCGTCGGCACTTTCAGGCTCGTTCAACACTTGTTGCATAACTGCAAAAGAGCTTATGGAAGAGTACCCCGAGCGTAAAATTATTCTTGTAGACACTCTTTGTATGTCTATGGGGCTAGGCCTTCTTGTTAATTATGCCGTTCAGCAGAAAAACAGCGGCAAAACAATGGAAGAGGTTGAAGCTTTTGTTTTGAACAACAGAGATGCGTTTCAACACTGGTTCACAGTTGATGATTTGGCACACTTAAAGCGCGGCGGGCGCCTTTCGGGCTCTGCGGCACTTTTTGGCACAATGCTTAACATCAAGCCCATTTTAACGCTAAAAGAAGGCAAACTTGAACCTGTTGACAAGGTAAGAGGGCGCCGCCAAAGCCTTGACTATATTATAGAAAAAGCTAAAAGGGAGGCAGTAAACCCAAAAGATTATTTAATGTGTGTTTTACATGCAGATGCTATTGAAGACGCAAAATATGTTGCCGACAAGCTGAAAAAAGAAGTAAAGCCTAAAGAAGTTTTAATAAACTTTGTTGGCCCCGTTATAGGCGGCCACGCAGGGCCCGGCACAATAGCCGTAATATTTATTAATAAAGAATTAGTATAGATATATATGTCAACACAAAAAAACACTAAACTAAATGCAGTTTTAAATTCTGCATCTTTCTTTAAGCATAGGTTAAAGTGCAGTGCGCTGGAAGTGAAAAAAACGTCGTCTGTTGCAAGCACGGGCGTGCTTTGTGCGCTGGGCATTGCTTTGAACCAAGTTACATTTGTAGTAAGCACAATGCTTGAAATAGGGTTTTCTTTTTTGGCACTTGCTACGGCAAGCTTTTTGTACGGGCCGCTAATGGGCGCAATTGCCGCTGTTGCAATGGACTTTACAGGCTACATGCTGCGGCCAAACGGCGAGTTTTTTATAGGCTATACGTTTAACGAGGTTTTAAGTGCTTTTATTTATGGCTTTTGGCTATATAAAAAGCCTGTGCGGCTGTGGCGTGCTTTTGCGGCTTGCCTTTGCGTTGTGCTTATAATAAACTTGTTTTTCACGCCAATGTGGCTAAATATTCAATACGGCAACGCGTTTGTTTTAAGCGGCGTTAGGCTTGTTAAAAACATTATAAAGTTGCCTGTCGACACCGCTATTTTATACGGCGTTTTAACAATTGCTAAAAAAGTTCAAAAAAACAAAGCTTTGTAGGCAGAACCGACAACAAAAAAATATTAACAAAAACCTCCCTTGTGCATATTATGGCATATGGGAGGTTTTATTTATGATATTTACTTGTTTTACAACTGTTAGCCCGGAGTTCCCCGGCACAAATTTGCAAGAGGGTACTTACGGCAGTGAAGTTGCGCGTATGCAAAAATATTTAGACGGGTTGCGCATTACAAAATACCCAACACTAATAGAGCTCACAATAGACGGCAGTTTTGGCGCAAATACAAAGCAATGCGCTATGCTGTATCAGGGGCTAAAATCGCTTACACAAGACGGTATTATTGGCAAAAACACGTGGGACGACATTGTTAAAGACTATAACGACACAATAGGCGGAAGCGCCGACACTTACCCCGGCATACCGCTTGTAGGTGGCATGACAGGCCAAGACGTAGAGCTTATGCAAACTTACTTGAACGATTTGGCAGACCCATATACGGCCATTAACACCCAAACGGTAGACGGCATTTTTGGCACAAACATGGGGCTTGCAACACAGCGCTTTCAAGCACAGTTTGGCTTAACGGTAGACGGTAGCATTGGCCCTTCAAGCTGGAACAAAATTGTTGAAGTGCATGAAAAAGAGCAAAAAGTAGTAACAAAATACCCGGGCTATGCTATTTCACAGGGCGACAGCGGCGACAACGTAAGGTTTATACAAAGCTATGTTAACGTAACACGCTCGCAAAAGCTGACAGTAGACGGAATTTACGGCCAAAACACTTACCTTGCAATAGGGCAGTTTCAAAAAGACAAGGGCATAAAAGTTGACGGCATTGTTGGCGAGGACACGTGGGCAGACCTTGTTAAAACGTTTAATAAAACGGTGTGAATTAGTTGTTAGAGATTAGTT
>CAYJHA010000120.1:0-6428 GCA_964369785.1 uncultured Bacteroides sp. | reverse complement strand
CACGTGTGTTTGTAAGGTGCTTTGTTTTGCACACGTTAACGTTCATATCATCGCCGCTGGGGCTGTAACCAACTACCATGCCGGCATAAACTTTTTCGCCCGGTGTAATAAGCATTACGCCGCGTTGCTGTGCGTTGTAAAGCCCGTAAGCAACGGCCTCACCCGTTTCAAAGCAAACAAGGCTGCCGGAGTTTCTGCCCGGCAAATCGCCTTTCCACGGTGCATATCCGTCAAAAATTGTGTTCAGTATGCCCTCGCCGTGCGTGTCTGTCAAAAATTCGCTTCTGTAACCAAAAAGGCCACGGCTTGGTATTTTAAACTCAACGCGCATACGTGTAGAGCCAAGCGGTGCCATTTGCACAAGCTCGCCTTTACGGCTTCCAAGCTTTTGCATAACACTGCCTTGATATTCAACAGGCACGTCAATTACAACGTGTTCCATCGGCTCTGTTGTCTCGCCGTTTTCCTCGCGCAACATAACACGTGGTGGCGACACTTGAAGCTCATACCCCTCACGGCGCATGTTCTCAATTAATATAGAAAGGTGCATTTCACCGCGGCCCATAACACGGAAGCTCTCGCTCGATGTTGAGTCCTCAATTTTAAGCGCAACGTCTTTTAAAAGCTCTCTGTGTAAGCGGTCTCTAATTTGGCGGCTTGTAACAAACTTGCCCTCTTTGCCTGCAAACGGGCTGTCGTTAACGGCAAAAGTCATCTCAACAGTTGGGTCGTTTATCTTCACAAAAGGCAGTGGGGCAACTTGTGATGTGTCGCACAGTGTGTTGCCTATGTTAATGTCACCCAGGCCGCTAAACGCCACAATGTCGCCTGCATACGCTTGCTGTATTGGTGTGCGCCCGTTAGCCTCGAAGCTGTACAGTGCGGTAATTCTGCCTTTCATAGCAAAATCTTTGTCGTGATAGTCGCACACGGCTATGTCTTGCCCTACTTTAATTGTGCCGTTCTCAACGCGGCCTATGCCAATTCTTCCAACAAACTCGTTGTAGTCAACACTGGAGCAAAGCATACTAAGAGCCTCGCCCGGGTTACCAACAGGCGGCTTAACATATTCTAAAATAGTCTCGAATAGCGGAATTAAATCAGTTCCTTCAACGTCGGGGCTGTAACTTGCCGTGCCTGCACGCCCGCTGCAGAAAATCATCGGGCTGTCTAGCTGCTCATCTGTTGCGCCCAAATCCATTAAAAGCAATAAAACTTCATCTATAACTTCTTTAATTCTTGCGTCAGGCCTGTCTATTTTATTCACGGCAATAACAAGGCTTAAGTTTTGTTGAAGCGCCTTTTGCAAAACAAACCTTGTTTGCGGCATACAGCCCTCTGCGGCGTCTACAAGAAGCAAAACACCGTTTACCATTTTTAATACACGCTCAACCTCACCGCCAAAATCGGCATGGCCGGGTGTGTCTACTATATTAATCTTGATGTCTTTATAATGTGTACATGCGTTTTTTGCAAGTATTGTAATGCCGCGCTCACGCTCAATGTCACCCGAGTCCATAACTCTCTCGGCTACTTGTTGGTTTTCCCTAAATGCACCGCTCTGCTTCAACATTTGGTCAACAAGTGTTGTTTTCCCGTGGTCAACGTGTGCAATAATTGCTATGTTTCTTATACTGCTTTGTTCCATTAAATTCTCCATTCTGTGCGTTGCACAAATAATAATATATAACCTCCACACAGAATGGAGATTTTGGGCATATTCCGTCTTTGACGATACGCCTTAATAGTAATTAGCGTGGTTTTTGCGCTAAGCTCCATTTCAACATGTTTCAATTTTTTATCGACACTATATTTTATATTATTTTGGCGCATATGTCAATACGCACAAAGGGTTTGGGCGTTAAAAAGTAAAAATACATGAAGATAAATGTAATATCAAGAAAAACGTGTATTATATTATGCAAATTTTATATTGTTTTTGCACTTTTATTATATTAAAATTTATATTATAATAAAATTAAATAATAAAAAGGAAGTGCAATTATGACAAAACCTGTATTAGTTGTTATGGCGGCAGGCATGGGCAGCCGTTACGGCGGCATGAAACAAATTGACCCTATTGGTAAAAACGGCGAACTTATTATAGATTACTCTATTTTTGACGCAAAAAAAGCAGGCTTTGAAACTGTAATATTTATAATTAAGCGTGAAAACGAACAAGTTTTCAAAGAGGCAATAGGCGACAGGCTTTCAGCACATATGAACGTGCAGTATGCTTTTCAAGAGCTGAATAACTTGCCGCACGGCTATGAAGTGCCACAAGAAAGGCAAAAGCCATGGGGCACAGCACATGCGGTTTTAAGTGCAAAACAGTTTATAAACGGGCCGTTTGCCGTAATTAATGCCGATGATTTTTACGGTGAGCAAGCCTTTAAAAAAATATACGACTATTTATGTGCAACGCCCGACACTAGCGATATTTACAATTATGCTATGGTGGGCTATGTGCTTAAAAACACTGTAACTGATTTTGGGCACGTGGCACGTGGCGTTTGCACAGCTGATGAAAACGGCTTTTTGTGCAATATTGTTGAGCGCACACGCATTGAAACATATGGCGACAAAATTCGCTTTACAGAAGACGACGCGCAAACATGGGCAGACATTGACGAAAACAGTATAGTTTCAATGAATATGTGGGGCTTTAGCAAAAGCTTTTTAGTTGAAATTGAAAATCGTTTTTCTGCATTTTTAAATGCAAATTTAAAAAACAACCCATTAAAATGCGAGTATTTCTTGCCGGGCGTTGTAGATGAGGTTTTAAAAGAGAAGAAAGCCGTTGTAAAAGTTTTGACAAGCACAGACAAATGGTACGGTGTTACATATAAAGAGGATAAGCCCGTTGTTGTTGCGGCAATAAGGCAAAAAGTAGAAAGCGGCATGTACCCCGAAAATTTGTGGCAATAAAAATAAACGGTGCATTGCGAATATAGCAGAAAACCTGAGCAAAATTTGATGAAGTAAACATAAAACGAGGTAAAAAATGAACTATTTGAACATTGAAACAATACTAAAAAACAAACCTGTTTTAGACCCTGATTTTATCCCTGTTTATAAGTTTAACACAGAATTTTTAAAAACAGCAACGCAAAATTTCGATATTGCACTTGAGCGCAGCAGTGGGCAAATTGCCGTTTTTAAAACTTTTATACACGGCACACAAAATATGTTTGATGCAGATGTTTTTTACATTGACAGGCTTGTAAAAATGATGCTTTGGATGAAAGGCGGCTTTTGCGTTTATTTAAGCGGCGACGAAAAAGTTTGCGACGAAATAGCAAAAAGATACAGTGAAAACGGCAAGCACAAGTTTGATTTTAACTTTATGGCAAATATTTACGGCAAGCCGTTTTGCGTAAAACGTGTTAGCGAAGTGCCGCCTGAAAAAGGAAGCGGCAAGGCGGTTGGCAGGCATATGGGCGGTTGCCGCATTGGCTTTGACGCAGGCGGAAGCGACAGAAAAGTGTCGGCTGTTATTGACGGCGAGAGCGTTTTTAGCGAAGAAGTTGTATGGTACCCGAAAACAACTGAAGACCCGGACTACCACTTTGAGGGCATTGTAAGTGCAATGAAAGCAGCGGCAAAGCACATGCCACGGGTAGACGCAATAGGCGTTTCCTCTGCCGGTATTTACATAGACAACGAAACAAAAGCGGCTTCACTGTTTTTGAAGGTGCCGAAAGATTTATTCGACGAAAAAGTGCGTGATATTTACACAAGGGCGGCAAAGGAGATAGGCGATGTGCCAATAGAAGTGTGCAACGACGGCGACGTTACAGCACTTGCAGGCGCAATAAGCCTTGACGAGAACAATGTTTTAGGCATTGCAATGGGCACAAGCGAGGCTGTTGGCTTTGTGGACAAAGACGGCAACATTACAGGCTGGCTAAACGAGCTTGCATTTGCGCCTGTTGACATGAACCCAAACGCCATGCAAGACGAATGGAGCCTTGACATTGGTGTAGGGTGCAAATATTTCTCGCAAGATAGCGTAATAAAACTTGCACCTGTTGCAGGCATACAGTTAGACGAAAGCGCCTCGCCTGCAGAAAAGCTAAAAGTTGTGCAAGAGCTTATGAAAAACGATGACGAGCGTGCAGTGAACATTTACAAAACAATAGGCGCATACCTTGCGCATACACTTGTGAATTACCACAGCTTATATAATTTTAAACATGTTCTTTTGCTTGGCCGTGTTATGAGCGGCAAAGGCGGCGACATTATTTTGCAAGTTTGCAAAGACGTTTTGGCAGACGAATACCCGGATGTAAATGCGAAAATTAAGCCTGCACTGCCTGATGAAAAATTCCGCAGAGTTGGGCAAAGTGCGGCGGCGGCTTCGCTTCCGAAGATTTAAATAAGAAAGCGCCCACACTAATTAGTATACATTTAGAGACATAGGAGAATAATATGAGAGTTTATCAAAGTAAAGATTACTATGGCATGTCGCGCACAGCGGCGAATATAATATCAGCACAAGTTATTTTTAAGCCCGATTGTGTTTTGGGGCTTGCAACAGGCTCAACACCGCTTGGCGCTTACAAGCAGCTTATTCGCTGGTACGACAAAGGGGATTTGTCTTTTTCGCAGGTGAAAAGTGTGAATTTAGACGAGTATGTCGGGCTTTCACCGGACCACGAGCAAAGCTATAAATATTTTATGCAAACTAACTTTTTCAACCACGTAAACATTAACCCTGAAAACACATTTTTGCCGAACGGCTTAGCTGATGATTTAAAAGCAGAGTGCCAAAACTACGACAAAAAAATAAAAGAGCTGGGCGGTGTAGACTTGCAATTGCTTGGCATGGGGCATAACGGGCACGTTGGCTTTAACGAGCCGGGCGTTGCGTTTGAGCTTGGCACACATGCTGTAACGCTTGCAGAAAGCACAATTGCGGCTAATGCGCGTTTCTTTGAAAATGACATAACAAAAGTGCCCAAAGCGGCTATTACAATGGGCATTAAAAATATTATGCATGCTAAAAAAATTCTTCTTACAATTAGTGGTGAAGATAAAGCAGATATTGTTTTAAAAGCTTTTCGCGGCCCTGTTATGCCTGAACTTCCGGCGTCTATTTTGCAATTACACCCCGATGTTACACTAGTTGGCGACGAAGCCGCATTACATAAATTAGTAGAGGCAGGCGAAAAAATATGCGTTTAGCTAATGCACATGTTTTTGATGTTAACAAAGGCTTTATTACAAAAGATTTGTTCACAAACGGCAATGTAATAGCAAATGAAAATGGCGACAGCCCCATAGATTTAAGCGGATGTTACATTATACCGGGGCTTAGCGATTTGCACAGCCACGGCTGTGTGGGTGAAGATTTTTCTGACGGTAAAATTGACGGCCTTGAAAAAATGTGCGAGTATCAATTGTCTTGCGGTGTAACACAATATTGCCCAACGGGCATGACGCTGGACAAAGCTGAACTTGTGAAAATGTGCCAAACGGCGGCGCAGTATAAAAGCAGCGAAAATAAAGGCGCAGTGCTTGCAGGAATACAGCTTGAGGGCCCGTTTTTTTGCGAGGAGAAAAAGGGTGCACAAAACGCTAAATGGCTTATAGCGCCTGATAAAAGCTTGTTTGAGCAGCTGCAAAAAGAGGCAAACGGGCTTGTTAAAATTGTTGCGCTTGCGCCGGAGCTTGAGGGCGCCATGGACTTTATTAAAGCGTACAGCAAAGATGTAGTAATAGCGCTTGGGCACACCGGCGCAGATTATGATACGGCACTAAAAGCGTTTGAAAACGGCGCAAGGCAAGTTACGCACCTTTTTAATGCAATGAACAGTTTTACGCACAGGGCGCCCGGGGTTGTTGGTGCCGCGGCAGACAGTGACTGTTTTGTAGAGCTTATTTGTGACGGCGTGCATATTCACCCGGCAATGGTGCGCAGTGTGTTTAAGCTTTTCGGTGCAGACAAAGTTATACTTATAAGCGATAGTATACGTGCAACGGGAATGCCCGACGGCACTTACACACTGGGCGGGCAAAATGTTATGAAAAAAGGCAACGTGGTAAAACTTGAAAGCGGCACAATTGCCGGAAGTGCAACAAACCTAATGGAGTGTATGCTAACGGCTGTTAAATTTGGCATACCACTGTTTGACGCTGTAAAGGCGGCAGCAACAAACCCTGCTAAAAGCCTTGGAATTTACAGCGAATTCGGAAGCCTGTGCACAGGAAAAATTGCAAATATTGCAGTTTTAAACGCAGATTTATCTTTAAAAGCAGTTATTTTTGGCGGCGAAGTAGTTGTTGGTGAGCTTTAATACGTAACACTGCCTAGGATAACAATACTTTTTTGCTTTAACGGTTTAAACATAAAAAAGTTTGCAACAAAAATAAGAAAATAGGCTGTTGCAATAAATACATATTGCAACAAAACCTTTGTAGGGACA
>CAYJHA010000119.1:0-6507 GCA_964369785.1 uncultured Bacteroides sp. | reverse complement strand
AGAGCTGTCAATCTCGGATTGACTGAGAGGGCGCTCTTTAAGTTGACAGCATTGCACATAGAACCCCCTACAAACCCAGGCTCTGGGTTCTAAACGGACGACCACAGGTCGCCCCTACAAATCTGATTACTGATAACTAATTACTATGCGCCTAAATAAGCCGCTTTAACTTTATCGTCATTTGCAAGCTCGCTTGCGTCGCCCTGCATTGCTATGCTTCCTGTTTCAAGCACGTATGCCCTGTTTGCAATTTCAAGTGCCATTTTTGCATTTTGCTCTACCAAAAGCACCGTAACGCCTGCTTTGTTTATGTCGTGTATTATTTTGAAAATTTCGCCAACAAGCAGCGGCGAAAGCCCCATTGACGGCTCGTCTAAAAGCACCATTTTTGGGCTACACATAAGTGCACGGCCTATTGCAAGCATTTGTTGCTCGCCGCCCGAAAGTGTGCCTGCCAGCTGTTTTCTGCGCTCTTTAAGGCGTGGCAAGCGCTCAAATACCATTTCAAAATCTGCCGCTATGGCATCACTTCCGTCTTTTCGCGTGTATGCGCCAAGCTCTAAATTTTGCTGCACTGTAAGGCGCGAAAACACCCTGCGCCCCTCGGGCACTTGTGTTAGGCCAAGGTGAATAATTTTGTGCGCTTCCATGTTACTTATAATGTTGCCGCAAAAAGATATTTCACCGCTTGTGGGCTTTAAAAGGTTTGAAATTGCGTGAAGCGTGGTTGTTTTGCCTGCGCCGTTTGCGCCAATAAGCGTTACAATTTCGCCCTCATTCACTTCAAAGCTTATGTTCTTAATTGCCTTAATTGCGCCGTAATTCACAACAAGGTTTTTCACTGTAAGCATGTTTATTCCCCCCCTAAATATGCGGCTATAACTTTCGGGTCGCTTCGCACCTGCTCGGGCAGCCCTTTTGCAATAATTCTGCCGTAATCTACAACTGTTATTTCCTCGCAAAGCCCCATAACAAAGTGCATGTCGTGCTCTATAAGCAGTATTGCAATGTCGAACTTGTCACGCACAAAGCGTATTGTTTCCATAAGCTCTGCCGTTTCGTTAGGGTTCATTCCGGCGGCGGGTTCGTCTAACAGTAGCAGTTTCGGCTTTGTGGCAAGTGCACGCGCTATTTCAAGCTTGCGCTGTTTGCCGTACGGCAAGTTTTTTGCAAGCTGTTTTGCCTCTTTGTCAAGGTCGAATATTTTCAAAAAGCTCATTGCTTTGCCTTTTATTTCACGCTCTTTTTCAAAATATGTCGGCGTGTGAATAATGCTGTGAATAAACGGGTACTTTATTTGTTCGTGCAGGCCCACTTTAACGTTATCTATAACGCTCATATCTTTAAAAAGGCGTATGTTTTGAAACGTTCTTGCAACGCCTGCTTTATTAATAAGGTCAGGGCGGCGGCCTGTTATGTTGTCGCCGTCTAGTATAATGTCGCCCTCGCTGGGCGTGTAAACGCCTGTAAGCATGTTAAAAATAGTTGTTTTGCCTGCGCCGTTTGGGCCTATAAGCCCGTATAGCTGGCCTTTTTTCACAGTCAAGTCAAATTTATCAACGGCCTGCAAGCCGCCAAAAACAATGCCAAGGTTTGAAACTTCAAGTAAAGCCATTATGAAACCCCCTTTGAAGTAGTGTTGCCTTTGCCAAGCACACTTTTAATTTTGCCAATTACTTTGTCGCGAATTATAACGGCTTTCGGTGCGTTGTTTATAATCATCATCAGTATAAGAATTATTGCGTATATTAAAAGCCTGAAGTCTTGCAGTTCACGCAAAAGCTCCGGTAAAATTGTAAGAACTGCTGCTGCAATAATGCCGCCGCGAATGTTGCCTATGCCGCCAACAACAATGAACACTAAAATTAAGATAGAGGTGTTATAGTCGAAACGGCGTGCAACTAAAGAGCCAAGCCCGTGCGTGTACAAAACGCCTGCAAGCCCTGCCAGTGCGGCAGAAAGCGTGAAAGCTATAATTTTGTACTTTGCCACATTTATACCGATAGACTCTGCGGCTATTCTGTTATCGCGTATAGACATAACAGCACGCCCTGTGCGTGAGCGTATAAAATTTAGCGTAATAAACAGCGATATTATAATGAAAATAAAGCCCCATGTAAAGTTTGACATTCGTGGCATACCCGTTACACCCATTGCGCCGTTTATAATAATTTCGCCTGTTTCTTCAAGCCCAAGCTCCACCGTGTTTTCAAAAGATAAATGCAAGCCTGTGCTGTCCATTCCAACGTAAAAAGAGTTAAGCACGTTTTTTATAATCTCGCCAAAAGCAAGCGTTACAATTGCAAGGTAGTCGCCCTGTAAGCGCAAAACAGGTATGCCTATTAAAAAGCCCATAAGCCCTGCCGCAAGCGTGCCAATAACAACAGCCAGCAAGTAAGATAAAACACCCGGCATTGTGCCTGCAGTGCTTATTGTAAAAAATGCGCCTACAAAAGCGCCAATGCTCATAAAACCGGCGTGGCCAAGGCTAAGCTCGCCCAAAATGCCAACAGTTATATTAAGCGAAATTGCCATTATAACGTATGAGCAAATTGGCACAAGTTGCCCTGCCAAAACGTTGCTAAGTGCGCCTAAACTGTCTGCCGTTTGCAAAATAACAAACGCTATAACAACAATTGCATACGTTATTAAATTTTGTGTGGTGGTTTTGCTCCTATTTAAAGTTAAATTTTTCAATTTTACCACCTACACTTTCTCATGTGTTTTTTTGCCAAGAAGCCCGGTTGGTTTCACAAGCAAAACAATTACCAAAATGCCGAAAACAATGGCGTCTGCCATTTGAGACGAAATGTAAGCTTTTCCAAGGCTCTCTATAATGCCAAGAAGCACGCCGCCAAGCATAGCGCCGGGTATAGAACCAATGCCGCCAAAAACAGCCGCAACGAAAGCCTTAATGCCGGGCATAGCGCCTGTTGTGGGGTCTAGCGTTGGGTAGGCACTGCACAAAAGCGCACCGGCAACGGCGGCAAGCGCACTGCCTATTGCAAACGTAAGCGAAATAGTTGAGTTAACATTTATGCCCATAAGCTGTGCGGCGCCTTTGTCTTCAGAAACGGCAAGCATGGCGCGCCCTGTTTTTGTGCCGTTTACAAACATAGTTAAAAGCACCATAATTATTGCACTTACAACAAGTGTTACAATTGTCTCGCCTGTAATTACAAGCTCGCCACCGAAAAGGTGAAGCGGCTCAATTTCAACAACGCTTGAAAAACTTTTTGGCGAAGAGCCCCAAAATATAAGCGCTGTGTTTTGCAAAAAGTAGCTTACGCCTATTGCCGTTATAAGCACAGAAAGTGACGATGCACTGCGAAGTGGCTTATAGGCAATGCGCTCTATAATAATTCCAAGCACAACGCATGCTAAAATTGCCAAAAATACAGATACAATGCCCGGCAAATTAAGTGATGTCATGCTTAAAAAAATTACATAGGCGCCTATCATAATAACGTCGCCATGGGCAAAGTTAAGCATACGCGCAATGCCGTAAACCATTGTGTAGCCAAGCGCTATAATGGCATAAATACTGCCAAGGCTTATGCCGTTAACTAAAAACGAGACAAAGTTCATAAGGGTTTCTCCTGTTTAAAAATATTTGGGTGTATATTTTGTTTTGTGGCGTGTGTGGTGTGTAAAGTAAACAGTATTTTAACCTTTAATATACCACAAAAAGCGCAAAAATTCAAATTACTGTACTATAATGTTAGGGTAAGGGCTTTGAACAATAGTTCTTTGCCCTTACCCTATTTTTTAATTATACTTTTCGCTAATGGTATAAAATCTTATGCAGCCGGCACGTACTCGCCGTTTTCAACCATAAAAATTGTAGGTGCTTTTGTTGGTGCGCCCTCTGCACTCCATGTAACGCTTTTGCCTGTTAGGCCGTCAAAAGTCATAGATGTGAACTCTGTTTTCATAATCTCGCAAATTTCGTCTGCCGACATGTCAACAGTAACGCCGCCTGAAACAAGTGCGCTGTAAATTGCGTATACAGAGTCGTATGCGTTAGCGGCAAATTGGTTTGGTGCCTCGCCGTATTTGTCTGTGTAAGCAGTTACAAAGTTAACTGTTGGCTCGTCTGTTGCGTTTGCAGTAAACGGTGTCATAAGCATAACGCCCTCTGCAAGTGATGTGTCAAAGTTTTCAACAGTTAAAATGCCGTCAAGGCCGTCAGCACCGAAGAACATAGGTGCAAAGCCCATGCTGTCTGCCTGTGTTAGAATAAGTGATGCTTCTGTGTAGTAAATTGGTAAGAATACAAGCTCTGCGCCTGCGTCTTTAGCTTTTTGAAGTTGCACGTTAAAGTCTGTGTTGCTGTCAGCTGTGAAAGCTTCGTCTGCAACAATTTCAAGGCCTTGAACAGCTGCTTCTGCAATAAATGCGTCGTGTATGCCTGAAGAATATGTGTCAGAGCTGTCGTAAATTACAGCAATTTTTGAAGCTATACCGCTTTCTGCAAAGTAAGCTGCAGGTAGCGAGCCTTGCTCAGGGTCTGAGAAGCAAATGCGGAAAGCGTTGTCTGTTGCGATAGCGTCCTCAGCAGTTGCAGCCGGTGTGAATTGGAACATGTTGTCGGCAGATGACTCTACCGAAACAGCAATTGACGGTGCGCTTGTAACAGCGCCAAGAAGAAGTTGCATATCCCAGTCTTTAAGTGTGTTGTAAGCGTTAATAGCTTTCTCAGGGTCGTGCTCGTCGTCTTGGAAGTTAAGCTCTAGCTTTAAGCCATCCATTGCGTTAATTTCTTCAACTGCAAGCTCTGCCGCGTTTTTAACAGCTGTGCCGTAAACGGCTGCGCCGCCTGTTGTGGGGCCAATGCCGCCAATTTTAATTGCGTCTGAGCCTGTTTCTGTTGTTGAACCACAAGCCACCATGCTTAGTGCAAGCACAGCTACAAGTGTTAGTGCAAGTAATTTTTTCATTTTTGTTTCCCTCCATAAGTAAATTTGCTTGTGTACTGTGTTTTTTTTGTTACAAGATTACAATACAAGTTATATTTTATAACATTATAGCAAATGTTTCAATACGCTAATACACCATACTTTATGTACAATTTCGCAAAAAACAATATAAAATAACCAAAAAAATACGTTTTGGGCGCACAATTGTGCGCCCATGGCAAACATTTTTTTGTTTTATCGAATTAAAAGCCGCAAAAAAATTGCCGCAAAGCAATAACAGTGGGCTTGCCAAAGTTAATGCTTTGCGGTATTATAGCAGGTAGCTTATTAATGTAAACAGCTTATAGCGTTAAACAGCAAATGTGAAATGTTCGTGCGGCCAATGGCCGCCCCTACAACAAAATGTGCTACGTCGTCTACCATTAAGTTGTTGACATTAAATAGCTTATATAAACTCGCGAAATGCGAGGAATTTTTTGGTGCCGTGCGGTTAGCTTAGTTTGTGCAATTAGAGCTTGCCTCGAATTGCCTAATTTGCTAAAGCGCTCGGCTTAAAAGGCAGAAATGCCTTTCGCGCATTATTTAGTTTGAGGTTCCTCAAAACTTAGCGCTGGCCTTTATTGCAAAAGTTACAATTGGTAGTTTAGGTGCTGTATAAAAAACATTGGCTTTTTTAATAAAGGCATATATCAAAGAGTATATTCGGCACTGTGCAAAACGGTGCAAAACATGTGCTTGTTTGCTCTTTGTGGCATAAACGGGTTTTAACCGGTAAATATATTCTACAATAAATTTATGAATAAATCTTAAAAAATATGTTGAATTATTAGCAATTTATTGTATGAAATTTACCGCAAAATCATTAAAATTTTGTGAATTAACACATTTTGGAATTATAAAGGACGCAATATGAACTACGAATTAGAAATGCAAAACATTATAAAAACGCTTAAAGAAAACGAAAAGCCCACACTGTTGCTTCACAGCTGTTGCAGTGTTTGCAGTGCACATGTGCTAAGTGTTTTAACGCAGTTTTTTAATGTTACGGTTTATTTTTATAACCCGAACATACACCCGTTTGATGAGTATGAGCGCAGAAAAAAGAGCCTTGAACATTTTTTGAATGTGGCTTACGGCGGCAAAGTGGCGCTTATATGCCCTGAGTACAATGAAGACGAATTTTACAGCGCCGCCAAAGGGCTTGAAAGCGAAAAAGAGGGCGGCGCAAGGTGCACACAGTGCTTTAACTTGCGCCTGCAAAGCACAGCAATGGCCGCAAAAAAAGCGGGCTTTCAGTTTTTTACAACAACGCTAACTGTAAGCCCACATAAAAATGCGCAAATAATTAATGAGGTTGGGGTTAGTGCACAAAATGCGCACGGCGTGCAGTTTTTACCGGCAGATTTCAAGAAAAAAGACGGCTACAAGCACAGCACACAGCTTGCCAAACAGTATGATTTATACAGGCAAAATTACTGTGGCTGCGCGTTTAGTTGTTAGATGTTAGTTATTAGAGATTAGTTGTTTGTACTATTTCTTGTTTTATATTGCAATAACATTGCTTTTCTATTATAATGTAATTATATAT
>CAYJHA010000118.1:2856-6517 GCA_964369785.1 uncultured Bacteroides sp. | reverse complement strand
TTTAGAATTTTATGGGGCTTTTTCAAAAAGCTTGTTGTTGCAAATGCACTTCTCGGCATTGTGCGCCCTGTTTTTTCTAACATGGAAAATTATTCGGGGCCAATGCTGCTTCTCGCCGCACTTTTGTTCTCGTATCAGTTGTATATCGACTTTTCTGCTCTTTCCGACATAGCAATAGGCAGTGGTGCTGTTTTTGGGCTTACTATAATGGAAAACTTCAAGCGCCCACTTGCCGCCGCAAGCATAACAGATTTATGGCGCCGCTGGCACATTAGCTTGTCAACATGGTTTCGTGATTACTTATACTTCCCTCTCGGTGGCAGTAAAAAAGGCAAGCTTCGCGCAAATTTAAACCAGTTAATTGTTTTTTGCATAAGCGGCCTTTGGCACGGCGCCTCAATAGGCTATTTAATATGGGGTGCACTAAACGGCATATTCTTAATTGTGGGCAAAGAAACATTGGGCCTTCGCAGTAAAATTCACAAATATAACCCGCTTTATTTTTGGGCACCTATGAAGCAGTTTATCCAAATGTGCATTACATATATGCTGTTCTCCGGCGCACTTGTGTTCTTTTGTGCAGAGCTGTATTCAGGTGCAGACGGCTGGCTTAGCGGCCTTTACTTATATGGTAACCTCTTCACAGGGTGGCAAGGCTTTTTCGGCGGCAGTGTGCTCGAAACGCTTGGCACGCTGGGCATAGAGGGCGCAAAACTGTGGATTCTTATTTTAAGCGCAGTTGTTATAGAGGGCTTTGAGTATGTGCAAATCCCCACAAACGAACTTATACGCAAAATGCCGTTTTTCTTGCGCTTGCCGCTTTACTATTCGCTGTGCATGGTTATTTATTTCTTCGGCGAGTTCGGCGTATCGGGCTTTGTTTACCAAAACTATTAGTATTTTATACGAACGGAGAATATAATGGATATTAAAAATATATTGCTTACGGTTTTAAGCAGAATTTTTTCCGCCGTGAAAATAGTATTTGTAGCAGGTGTTTTGTGCACTGTGCCACTGTTCACGTTTTATTACAGCTATATTATCGATTGCTCGGGCTTTTTCCAGGGCGACCTTGAAATGCGCGCTGTTTCAGACATGATACTTAGCGGCACAGACATTACAGGCTATGAGCAATTAAACGCCAGAGAGCGCGACATTATACAAATTATGGCGTCAAATATTGACCCAAAACCCACAACTATTTCGCTTGGCTCCAGCCGTATTTTACAGCTAACTGAAGAGGCGTCAAGAAGCGACAGCTTCTTCAACTTTGGCGTTACAGGCGGCGACGTTGCCGATGTAATGGGCATTTTTTACTACTTTGAAAAGATAAACGCAATGCCCGAAACTGTTATAATAGGCCTTGACCCCTGGCATTTCAGAAACGGAAGCCTTGATTACAGAAGTGACAAAGAACTGTATACAGAATTTTTGAACGACAGGCTGGGCTACAACATAATATTTGAAGAAACAGACGATAGCTCATCTTTTGAAGCGCTATACTCGCCGCAATATTTCCAAGATAACATTACGTTTGCAACACGCGACGAAGACGGCGTAAGCGGCCCCATTCCCGTTGAGGGCGATGTACTAAACCAAACAACAGAAGTTAAATGCAGTGACGGCAGCTTAATGTACGACGTTAATTTTAGGAACAGAACGGCAGATGAACAGCTTTTAGACGCACTTTACCAAACAGAAAACTTACTTTACATGACAGATTACCCCGAAATGGACACGGAGCTTTTAGAGCAATTTGACAAATTTTTCGCATATGCGAATGAGCTTGGTGTTACAATTAAAATAGTACTTCCCCCCTACCACCCTGCAACTTATGACGGTGTTGTTGCCATAAACGCACAAGACCCAACACGCTATGGCGGCTTTTTGCAAACAGAGCCTGCAATACGAGAACTGTGTGCAAAGCACGGCATATCTGTTTTTGGCTCTTACAACCCAAGCGCAATTGAGGGCGTTACAGCAGAGAATTTTTACGACGGGCTACACTGTGACACTGACGCACTTGAAAAGGCGCTGTGGGGCTACACAACGCCCGACGGTAGCTCAATTGCAACAGAAGCAAACAGCGGCGATGCCCAAGAGGAGCAAGCATGAACTATTTAAATAACTACTGCAAAACTTGTGGTGCATTTATTGTTCCCGGCAATGCTTTTTGCCAAAAGTGCGGTGCTGCATTTACCCAAAACAACCAAAACGACAACATGCTATACGGTACAAATAGCACTAACAACACCCTGCAAGAAAACAAATATAAGCGCAGTGGTAAAATTTGCCTTGCAATTATATCATTAATTTTATTTGCTGTGTCATTAGCAATATTATTAACCATGTGAGGAATATTTTTTATGTACACCGAAGAACTAACAAACTGCCCCTTTTGCCTAACGCCGCTTAATGGAAATGAGAATACATGCCCCTCTTGCAATGCGAATTTAAAAGAAGCTAAACAAACAGGCGAGCACATCGGCAGTTCTAATTATACCGATACCCCAAATATAAATAATAAATATTATGAAAATTTTGCCGCACAAAACAGTAACAATTACACTGCTAACAGTAGCAATTCAAGCCAAAATGCAAATTACAACATTAATTTGAACAATAGTGCACCACAAACACCATATACAGCGGCAAACACACAAGCAAGCGGGCACACTACTGCCGCCAATGCAAAGAAAAATGTCAGGTCTATTTTAATAATAATTATTATCAGCATTATATTAATAACAATATCTGTCGGTATTGCCTTTATTAACATGCTTGGTAGCAGCTCTTTTAGCGATACTATAATTATAAACGAAATTGATAAAGGGCCGCAGCTTACAGGCTCCACAACTGCGCAAGAAATTGAAAGCCACTATGCCACCGCCGAGGTTATACACCTGCAAAAACCGGCATGGGTTAATACAAGCGCAGAGTTCTCGCTTGCGCCCGACGAAGACGGCGAGAGGCAGTATCACGAGGTTTCAAGCGATAGCTCAATGATACGCGGACATTTTTCAGGCAATGCGGTAGTATATTTTGAAAATACAGCGGATTATATAGGCTCACATGAAAACAGGTTGAGCAGCTTTTATTATTTTGAAACCGCTAACGATACTGCTGATTTTTCTATTACATGCATCGTTGACAATTACCACGATTATACAGACATACATAATTATCTTCTTAGCATTGATGATTATTCACAAGAATATACATTCACTTTTGAAGAAGTGTTTGACTTTGGCGGCGGCCTAACAGGCTACGGCATTTACGAAGAGCACGACGGCAGAGGCGATTATTATATTTACGTTCCCATTACAGTTGAGGGCTCTAACGTAATAGACGTTTTAACTATACGCACAGATTATTACACTGCATATTTTGACGAGAATGATGAATTTGTTATGGAATACGATTTCAACATAGCGTTAGACGAGCTTTCAAAGCGCTTTTACTTAGAAATTCAAACCGAAGAATCGGGCAGTGCAACGAGTGGCACCACCTCTAATGATAGCGATGACGCTTCACAAGAAAGCGGCGACACAGCAGACGTTGACAGTGCAGGCAGTGATAGCACAGCTGAAGATCAAGATATTAATATTTTGCCATCGGGGCCGAAAAAGTAACAGAAACGCAGTTAGCCATGCTGTTTAGT
>CAYJHA010000118.1:0-2756 GCA_964369785.1 uncultured Bacteroides sp. | reverse complement strand
TTCCTTGTCTAAATTGTAATATATTCCCAATTAAAACATAAACTGTTAAAATATCGCCTTACTTCATCAAATATTCATAAATCGTCTTATTCTTCACACATTTTTCACAAAATAAAATAAAACGCATTATCGCACTTAATTTATTTACTAATTTTTGTAATTTTGTTTAATTTTATAAATTTTAGGCAACAAACATAAAATTTTTTCAAAATTTTATTGATTTATACGATATTTGGCTATTTTTATGAAAAAGCTTGAAAAATTTATTGATATGTTGTAAAATATATACAACAGGACGCAGTTTTTTGGTTTATACCTTCTAAGGAGGAAGCAAAATGACAAAATCCGAATTGATAACACATGTAGTTAATGAAACTCAGCTACCTGCCTCAGAGGTCGATGCGATAATTTGTACTACACTAGATAGCATAGTTGATAAGCTATCTACCGGCGAAAAGGTTACGTTAAGTGGTTTTGGCCGCTTTGAAATGAGACAAAGGGCACCCAAAACTTACGTTAACCCCCGTACAAAAGAAGTTAGAACCCTTGAGGAAGTGTTAACTCCCGGCTTTAAGCCAAGCGGAATTATGAAAAAACGTACGACTAAGAAATAAACCTATATACAATATAAGCGTTGCAGCTTGCTGTAACGCTTATTTTTTTGCCCTTTTTTAATTAACACTAACTAAAAACATGCATATAAACGGCGCTTTTATAATAATATTGAAATATGGCAGGGCTAAAGTAATTGTCGGGTGTAAAATTATATTAAAAGATAAGCTTGCTACTATCTAAAATAAGAACACATGCTCGTCATACATTTTAGGACAGCCGCATAGTAATATTTATATCAAACAGTATCAATATGCAAAAGGAAAGGGGCAAGGCACTATTATGGATATAAAAATGCACAGCGATACGGTGTGGGCGGCAGCCTCCGTGTGTGACACAAAAATTGAACTTCCTATTGAAACGGAAATTCTAATTCCCGACTATCTGCCGCAAGTGTTTAAAATAGTGAAGTGTTTTGTGAGCCCTGTTGTTATGCAAAAGCAAATGACACAGGCACGCCTCACTATTGACGGTTATTTAAGGCTCACTGTTTTTTACCAGTCTGACGGGGACGACGCACTGTGCCAGACAGAGCAAAAAATGCCGTTTGCAAAGCAAATTGACCTACAAAGCGGCGAGTTTTTCGCACCTGACATCTCAGTATTTGGCGACACAGAGTACGTCAACTGCCGCGCAATTAACCAGCGCCGCATAGACATACGCGGTGCGTATGCTTTAAGCGTTTCAGCACACGCACAAACGGCAGGAAAAATAATTACAGAGCTATCAGACGGCGGTGTAGAGCAAAAACTTACTACACTTAAAGGTATGCAAGTTTTGGCAGTACAAGAAAAGGTTATAACAGCCGAAGAAGCAATAGACTTTGACACGCCACCAACTGCAGTTCTGGACATTAAATGCAGTGCCGCTGTTAGCGAAACAAAAATAATATCAGGTAAAGCGGTTTTAAAAGGCACAATTGATGCAGATGTTCTTTACAGGGCAGACGGGCTGTGCCACACTAAAAAAACGCTTACATTTAATGAAGTTGTGGAGCTTGAGGGCGTTGAAGACAACTGCGAGAGCATTGCATTTGCACAGCCGTGCGGCTGTACGCTTGTAACGGGCGAAAACGGCGCAATTACACTTGCCGTAACTGCCATTTTACACATAAAAGCACACAAAGACATTGAAACGCAAGCAGTTTGTGACGCATTTTCAACTGAATATGAAACTCAAATGGCATTTAACACTGTTTACACAGAGGAAAAACTTGATGAATTCTCTGTTGAGACAGAGGCCGTTACAGAGGGCAACTTGCCGGACGCAAGCGTAGATATTCTAGAAGTTTTCGCAACATGCACACAGCCCGAGCTTATGCAAGAAGAAAATTCCACATCTATACGTGGGCGCGTTATTGTGCACATGTTCTGCCGCAACGCACTGGGAGAGATTGATTGCTATGACAAAGCGTGCGAATATGTTTTACCGTATGCATACAGCAGTGCACGCGAAGAACTTATGCTAAGTGCGGCCGCCAGTGTTGTAAGTGCAAGCGCAAAAAAAATAGGCGACACAGCAAGCGCCGCCGTTGTGCTTCGCGTTAGCGGTGTTATAAGCAGGCGCTGTGCTCACACAATTTTAGAGCAAATTCAATGCACAGAGCCGCTTGTAAAGCAAGAAGACAACATCGCACTTCGCATTTACTACGCCGCCACGGGCGAGCCGCTTTTCGACATAGCAAGACGATATGCAGTGTCGCCGGCAGCAATAGCAACAGCAAACGAATTGCAGGGCGACACGGTACAGCAGCGTATGCGCTTGCTTGTGCCGTCAAGCTTGCAGTAAAGGAGGGGAAGTTATGCAATACAACAGAATTTATTCAGATATTGCGCAGCGCACCGGCGGCGACATTTACATAGGCGTCGTGGGCCCTGTGCGAACGGGAAAGAGCACCTTTATTAAAAAGTTTATGGAACTTATGGTACTGCCCGAAATACAAAACGACGCATTTGCACAGAGGGCACGAGATGAAATGCCGCAGTCTGCCGCAGGGCGCACAATTATGACGACAGAGCCAAAATTTGTGCCTGAAAAGGCAGTGAGCATAAGCCTTGAAGACAATGTTACATTTAGAACACGCCTTATTGACTGCGTGGGCTACATGGTTAACGGTGCAATGGGTCATGTTGAAAACGAGCGGC
>CAYJHA010000117.1:0-6755 GCA_964369785.1 uncultured Bacteroides sp. | reverse complement strand
AAACTTTTAATATTCGTCATAATGACGAAAAGCTAAACCTTTTTAAACACTCTGAAACGGGCAACCACTTTGTGGTTGCCCGTTCATTTTTATGTGCTGTTGCAGAATTGTTTAGTTTTGCAAGCAGCACCGTGTATTAAATATTTTAATGCATTAATTTATTGCTAATATTTACAAAATTATTCAACTGTAACGCTCTTTGCAAGGTTGCGTGGCTTGTCAACATCACAGCCTTTTAGGCATGAAGTGTGGTATGCAAGCAATTGAAGCGGCACAATGGCATAAAGTGGGCCGAACATAGCGTGCTCACAGTTAATTTCAATTTTCAAGTCGTAAGCGTCTTCCGGCACAGATATGCCGCTAAGTGAAATTACTGTAATTTTACCGCCACGCGCTTTTACCTCTTTCATGTTGCTAATTGTTTTAGGTGCAAGGCGCTCGTCTGTAAGCAGTGCTATAATAGGCGTTTCCTCTGTAATAAGCGAAATAGTGCCGTGTTTTAACTCACCTGCGGCATACGCCTCGCAGTGGATATATGAAATTTCTTTCAGCTTTAGCGCACCTTCTAAAGAAAGAACAGAATCGCGACCTCGTCCTAAATAAAACATGCTGTTAGCCGATAAAAACGATTTTGAAACTTCAAGGCAAATGTCGTTTACTTCAAACGCACTTTTTAGTGAAGCTATGCTTTCCATTAGCTGCTTTGTGTACTCTTGCGTTGCTTTTTTATCTATTACGCCTTTCTCATATGCCGTTTTTATGGCAAATAAGTAGAACGTTGCAACTTGCACTGAAAATGCTTTCGTGCTCGCAACGGCTATTTCAGTGCCGGCGTGTGTGTAAATTACATAGTCTGCCTCAAGTGCTATTGCAGAGCCGGCAACGTTTACTATTGCAAGCGTGGGCACGCCTTTTTGCTTTGCAAGTGCTAGCGCCGCAAGCGTGTCGGCTGTTTCGCCTGATTGCGATATAAGCACAACAAGGTCTTTTTTACTTAGAATGGGCGGTGTGTACCTGAATTCCGATGCAATGTTCGATGTTACGTTAATATCTGCAATTTCGCGCACAATTTGCCCACCTATTGTGCCTGCATAATAAGCGGTGCCGCAAGCTACAACGTGTATGTGCTCGAAAGATTTGAAGAATTCGCCATCAATGCCATCTTGAGTAAAATCAGGCATGTTATCGGCATTAACACGTGGGCTTATTGTGTTTTTTAGTGCCTTTGGCTGCTCATACATCTCTTTAAGCATAAAGTGCTCATAGCCGCCCTTTTCTGCTTGCTCAAATGTTAACGACGATGTTTGTATTTCTTTCGTTATTGGCTCGCCCTCAGCACTGTAAAATTTTTCACCTGTGCTTATGTTTAAATGCGCAATTTCGCCCGCTTCAATTGTATAGTACTTGTTCGTAAATTCAAGCACCGCCGGCATGTCAGACGCTAAAAACAGCCCGTCGTCTGATTTTGTTACAACTAGTGGGCTACCTTTTCTCGTTGCGAAAATTTCGTTTTCAAAGCCGTTGAACATAATGGCAAACGCAAAAGCGCCCTCAAGCATTTTAACTGTCTCAATAATTGTTTTTATTGGCTCGCCGTTATAATTGTAATCAAAAAGCTTTGCCGCAATTTCGGTGTCTGTCTGAGAGACAAACTCATAGCCTTTACCTAAAAGAAACTGTTTAATTTCAAGGTAGTTTTCAATAATGCCGTTGTGCACAAGCGTTAGTTTCTGCGTTGTGTGAGGGTGCGCGTTAACGTCGCTTGGCACGCCGTGCGTTGCCCAACGTGTGTGCCCAATGCCACACGTTGCACCTAGCGAAACATTTTCAAGCTTCTGCATAAGGTCTGCAATTCTGCCTTTTGTTTTATATGTAACAATTTTTTTCTCTTCAAATACAGATATACCCGCTGAGTCATATCCGCGATATTCAAGCCGCTGTAAGCCGGAAATTAGTTTGCCTTTCGCTGTTTGTGTACCTGTGTAACCAACTATTCCACACATAAATTCTCCCCATTTCAAAAAAATTAATTAACACTGCTTGCACAAGCAAAAATGTTTTGCAAGGCAACTTTTTAGCACAACAGTTTAATAATTGTAACACGTAAAAGCAAAAAAATCAATGCACAAAAAGAACTTTTGTGTAAATTATATGCATTTTTGTGCAAGTGTGTATGAGCGGAATAGCTAACATTTACAACCAAAACTTATGCACTTTTAATGCAATTTTTTGTGTTTTTAAATAAAATGTTGACATATAGTAGTTGCGGTTTTATAATGTTTTTAGTATACTAAATTTATTATTAATGCCGTACCTAAAAACATATAATTCTATATTATTAAATAAGGAGCAATATTATGATTAGCCAAAAAGAAAAAGACTATTTGCGCGAGCTGGCAAAACAGTATGAAGAGGCATGCAACACGCCTGAAAATGACGCTAAACGCAGGCACTGGTATGACATAAACGGCTTAAAGCCGGGCACAAAACCTGTTTTTACAAATCACTACTGGCCGCTAGCAATGAGCGAGATTTTCCCCGATAATACGTATACTTGCACTGATGAAGTTGCACGTGAATTTGAGACGTATTTTAAAAGCAAGCTGTTTTACACTCAAACACTGGGCGATGATAACGTTTTAGAGCCTGTTGTTTACTCACGTGTTGTTGAGAGTATGAAAAAATATAATGACATTGACAGCGTTATAGGCCACGCAGGCGACATGGGCCAGGAAGATTTCATTTTAAGCACAGGCAAAGAGATGGGCGCACACGACGGTGATGCTTACGAGATTGTTTGTGTTATTCACAGCGAAGAAGACATTGAAAAAATAACACACCCTGTTTTGAAATATAACAAAGAAGAATCACGCAAATATTACGATGAAGCGTGTGAAATTTTTCAGCCCACGCTTAAAGTTATACGTCAACCCATAAGTTTTGCCGCAAGGGTAGCCGACGAATATTCGTGGTTTAGGGGCCTTGAAAACACATACATGGATATTTACGATGACCCCGATATGCTACACAGAGCACTTAAAAAAGTTCAAACAAACTTAATTCAGCGCTACCAAGCTTATGTAGACGCAGGTATTTACGGCACGCTTGATTTGTCGTATTCTGTGGGCTCGGCAGGCCTTCGCTACGTAGAGGGAATGCCTGACTTTAGAAGTGTTGATAACCCGTTTGATTACAGCATACCGCTGAAAGATTGCTGGGGCAACACAGCGTCAGAGCTTTTCACTTGCGTGTCTAAAGAAATGCACAACGAATTTGACACAGAGTATACAAAAGATATTTTAAGCAACTTTGCACATTCAAACATGGGCTGCTGTGAAGTGCTTGACAAAAAAGTTGACCTGGCCGCAAATTTACCGAATGTGCGTAAAATTTCGGTTAGCGAATGGTGCGACCATGAAGTTTCAGCACAGGCAATTAAGCAAAAATACGTTTATAGCTACCGTGCCGCAGGCATACACTTTATGTACGACAATTGGGACAAAGATGCAGCTGAAAAAGAGATTAGAAGTGTGCTTGAAAGCGTAAAGCGCAATGGCTGCAACACTGAAATTGTGCTTAACATTGGCGGAACATTAAAAGCAAACCCACGCCAAAAAGTTATGGAGTGGAGCAAAATGACGCGTGAGCTTATAAATGAGTATTACGGCTAAAATTTAGGTATATTTAAAATTAAAAAAGCAAAAACTGTATTAATGTTAACCCAGGCGGCCTTAATACTTTTTTTGCTTTTTGTTTGCGCTTTTTTAATTGAAATATTTTCTAAAAAATGGTATAATACGCAGACAGTGCCTATAATTTATTATGAAGAAAAACTAGTTATTGTTGAACAAAAATAGAAAAGTTAAAAAACAAAAAAATGTTCAATATACGAAACGGAGAAAAACATGCACAACATAGACAAAGATAAATTGATTAGCGATTTTAACACAAACGAGGAAAGTGGTCTCTCATCAAAAGCGGCAGACGAGCTTCTTTTAAAAAATGGCAAAAATGCGCTTGAAGAGAAAAAGCCGCCGTCACTATTAGCACGCTTTTTTATGCAGTTTAAAGATTTTATGATTATAATTCTGCTAATTGCGGCGGCAGTTTCTTACATTGTAAGCGGCCACGCTGTGGACAGTGTTGTTATATTGATAGTAGTGCTTTTAAATGCCGTAATGGGCGTTGTGCAAGAGAGCAAGGCGGAAAAATCTTTAGAAGCGCTTAAAAAGATGAGCGCACCAAACGCCAAAGTGTACAGGAACGGAAAGCTTGATGTTATACCAAGCGAGAACGTTGTAGTAGGCGACATTATTTTTGTAGAAGCCGGAGACTTAGTGCCGGCAGACGCGCGCATTTTAAAGTGTGCAAATTTAAAAGTTATAGAAGCCGCACTTACGGGCGAGAGCTTGCCTGTTGAAAAGCACGAGAACATTATTACACAGGAAAATATACCACTTGGCGACAGAAAGAACATGATTTATTCAGGAACAATTGTAACTTACGGAAACGCACGTGCTGTTGCAGTTGCAACAGGCATGGCAACCGAAAACGGCAAAATAGCCGGTGCACTTTCAAACGAGAAAGAAGAACTAACACCGCTTCAAAAGCGCCTTGCACAAATTGGCACTTTTCTCGGTATTCTTGCAATTGTTATTTGTGGCGCAATTTTTGTAATAGGAATTGCCGATAATACGCCATTTGTAGAGATATTTATGACGGCGGTGTCGCTTGCTGTTGCAGCAATACCCGAGGGCTTGCCTGCAATTGTAACAATAGTGCTTGCAATGGGCGTTCAGCGCCTTGTTAAGCGCAATGCAATTATACGCAAACTGCCTGCAGTTGAAACGCTTGGCAGTGCAAGCGTTGTTTGTAGCGACAAAACAGGCACACTTACACTTAACCAAATGACAGTTGTAGATATTTATTATAATGGCGAAGTAACAGAGCTTGAAGAGAACAAAGACAGTGCAAACGAAGTGTTAAAACTAGCTGTTTTGTGCAACGACGGCACAGTAGAAAAACTGGACGACGGCACACTTAAACATATTGGAGACCCGACAGAAACGGCAATGGTTGCCGCTTTTATGGAATTGGGCTTTAATAAAAGCGACGCAGTAAAAGAAAACGAGCGCATTAACGAGATACCGTTTGACTCTGACAGAAAGCTAATGACTACACTGCACAAAAGTGCAGGGCGTATTTTCAGCGTGACAAAAGGCGCACCCGACCAAATTTTAGAGAGGTGCAACGGCGCAGACGCACAAAAAATAATGGCGGCTAACAAGCAAATGGCAGACAAAGCATTGCGCGTTTTGGCCGTTGCTGTGCGTGAGTGGGACAAAGAGCCTGACGAATTCACGACAGAAAACGCAGAGAAAGAGCTTACTTTTGTGGGGCTTATGGGCATGATAGACCCACCGAGAAAAGAGGCAAAGCAGGCTGTTGCCGTTTGTAAAGAGGCCGGCATTACGCCTGTTATGATAACAGGCGACCACAAAGACACCGCCACCGCAATTGCAAAGAAAATAGGCATAATAAGCGATGATACGCACAAAGTTATATCGGGCACAGAGCTTGACGAGCTGAGTGAACAGCAACTTGCCGCTGAAATACGCAATTACAGGGTGTATGCCAGGGTGTCGCCCTCGCACAAAATACGCATAGTTAAAGCGTGGAAAGCGGCAGGGCAAGTTGTTGCCATGACGGGTGACGGCGTTAATGACGCACCGGCTTTAAAAGCCGCAGACATAGGCTGTGCAATGGGCATTACGGGCACAGAAGTTTCCAAAGGCGCCGCTGACATGATTTTAACAGACGACAATTTTGCAACAATAACTGCCGCAGTGGAAGAGGGCCGCACAATTTACCAAAATATTAAAAAATGCATTTCGTTTTTATTATCAAGCAATTTGGGCGAAGTTATAACAGTTTTCTCTGCAATGCTTGTGGGCATAGGCTCTCCGCTATTACCAACGCAAATTTTGTGGGTTAACCTTATAACAGACTCGCTTCCGGCCCTTGCCCTTGGCGTAGAGCCTGTTGAGAGCGACATTATGAAGCGCCCACCAATGCCTGCAAGCACAGGCTTTTTCACAAAAGAAACAATTGCAAAAATACTTCTAATGGGCATTATGATTTCGTCACTTACACTTTTTGCATACGTAGCAGGGCTTTATTTGCTGCCGCAAACAGGCGCGGAAATTGCAGGCACAATGGCGTTTATGACACTGGCACTGGGGCAACTTTTCCATGCCTTCAACATGAAAAGTGACGCTTCACTGTTTAAAACGGGCGTAAAAAATAACAAGTATTTAGTGTATGCGCTACTGGGAGGCATTGTGCTTCAAGGTATAATATACTTCGTGCCGTATTTGGCAAGTGTGTTCAACATGGTGCGTTTACCTGCACTAAATTTGGCGCTTGTTGGTGTGCTTAGCGTTGCGCCTATATTTATTATGGAAATTGCAAAGGGTGTTGTGTGTTTAGTTAAAAAGGCTAGAACTTAGAAGCTAGTTTTAAGCTTTTAAATAGCCGCCTGTGCATAATTCGGGTATGGGTTATGTGCGGGCGGCTTAATTGTTGCTGCTTTGTGGCGGCCGGCTTTAGAAGGCTGCACTGCGGTGCGTTGTGCTTTTAAATGTATTTTATAAATAGACAAAATAAAATCGTCACCCACTTAATGAAGTGAGTGACGACGTGTCTGGGCTTTACAAAATAGATACCATTAAATTTCGGGCATAAAAAACACCCTC
>CAYJHA010000116.1:0-6799 GCA_964369785.1 uncultured Bacteroides sp. | reverse complement strand
TGTTTTTGCTCAAATCCACACCTTTATCATTATACAAATCTATTGCCGGGGAATTCATATGTGCAAGCCTTTCGTAAGGGGTGCCAAAACACACTTGTGCACTATGCAAATATTCGTAAACTTCTTTAGAAAGCTTACTATAATCAATACTATCTGATTTTGTGTTTGCAGTGTAATCTAAAAACACTTTTCTCCCTTTTTTACATTCTAAAAAAACTAAAATATCTATTATTGAACTTCCGTTTTTTACTTTTTTTACATCAAACGGCCATTGATACCCCTTTAAAAAAATCTTGTTCAGCATATCATATTTATCTTCGAAAAAATCATATAAAAATTCACGCTCACCATTGCCGTTTTCATCAGTAGATACAAAACGCGGCATAACCTGCATATATGTGCCGCTCACATTCCAACGCGGCTTTAAAGATGCAAGCCCGTATTGCCATTCGGTTAAGTTTTTACCTAGAACTCCCGCTTCAAACGCAAGGCCACTAGCGCCTTTGTGGCAATTTGGGTAAGCACTTTCTAAATATATTCCGCTTGGACCACCTGTTGCATATATAATGTTTTCACAATTAAAGCACACAAATCGTTCTTCACATTTTGTTTTGCTATCTGTATTAATACAAATAATTCCATAAGCCTTATTGTTTTTTACAAGTATTTTTATTGCTTGCATTTTATTGAAAATTCTAATGTTTTTTTCGTTAACCGCTTTTTCTAATTGCTCTGTCATATACTTGCTGGTGTATGGCCCTACGCTTGTAGCTCGTGCACGTGGGTCATGGTCGGTTTTGTACCCAACATATTCACCGTATCTGTTGCTTGGAAAAGGCACCCCAAGGTCAATTAAATTGTAAAAGCATCTAGTAGATAACGCTGCCTCACAAAGCGCTATATCGCCATCTACACATCCGCCATCAAAAAGTGTTTTTGCCATTTCGTCAACACTATCGCTGGAACCGGAAGCTAAAGTCAACTTGTAATAAGTTTGCTTGTCACTGCCGGTGTTTCTGCTTGTTCCAAACATTATATTTTCTGTTACAATTGCAATATCTTTTTGGCCTTCTTTATAAAGACAGTTAGCAGCGTTAAAACCTGCGGCGCCGCTTCCAACGATTATAGTGTTATAACTATGTACTTTAGCTTTAAACCCTTCAATCAAAATGTCTTTTTCTTTCATAAAAATTCACCTTTCAAAAGTTAAACTATAAACTTGCCTTTTAACACTTGCCTAATTTAAACTATTATACGTTATCAAAATAACATTTTCAACACCGGCAATAAAATTTTGCAGTAAAGCTTGGTGTTGATATTAAAGCAAATATAATACTTTGTTATAATTAATTTCTTTAGTAGCGTTCACAGTTTAACTTTTGCGGCAAATTATTTTTGCTTTGTATAACTGGCTTTGTGAAATTTTTCTTTAGTTTATTTATTTAATGTAGTATAATATAATTATATACTGTGAACCCATAGTGTTATTGTGTAAATAATAGTTGCGAATTAATTTAAATTTGACAGAACTTATTTTTTGTTAAAATAAATTGCAAATTTAAAAAAGGTGTTAATCAAATGAATGTTTTTGAAAAAATGACGCTTAGAAGAAAATTAATTATTGTGTTTGTAATTTTAATAGTTGTTAATTTTTTTATATGCGTTTATTATTTAATAAATGTGAATAAATCTATAAGCGCAAATCAACTAGCTAATTCTTCATATAGCTATGTTTGGAGAATATCTAACACATTAAAAACAGCAGAAAGCCAAATAGAATTTTACATTAGAAGTGGCGATTTATCTTATTTTAATAGCTATACCGAAAACCGCGATTTAATTATAAAAATGATTGATGAGATTACCATAACAACAAGCAATGTTGAAGAAAGCATTATGATTAGGGCTATTGAGAACTCAACAAATTCCCTTTTTTATTATTACGATTTAGCCGCCGAAGAATATGAAAATGATGTTGCTGTGTATTTTTTGAATTATTATGAGGGCACGGTAATTATTGAATATGTTTATGTGTATTTAGAGTATTATATTAACTTATTGCTTGAAGAGCATACCGCAAGTGTTAATGAAATAGAGCTTCAAACAAGAAATAGTTTTGCTAATGCACAAATGTTTTTATTTTTATTTGCAGTTTTATATATTGCTATTGCGTTTGTTTTTTCAAAATGGATTACAAAGCCTATATCTAATTTAGTAAAAGCCGCGAATAGAATTAGCCAAGGCGATTATGAGTTTAAAGAATTACCAATAAGCAACCATGACGAGCTAGGCGATTTAACAATGACTTTTAATATTATGAAAGAGGATATTAGCAAAGCTATTGACTTTTTGAAAGAGCGTGTTGAATTTGAAAAGCAGCTTAGAGAAGCCGAGCTTAAAGAAATAAAAAATACAGAACTTTTAAAAGAAGCTAAATATTTGGCACTGCAAAGCCAAATGAACCCACATTTTTTGTTTAACACTTTAAATGCAATTTCACGTTCAATTGAATACTTACCTAAAGAAGTTTCTATAAATTTAGTTCATAGCCTTGCCAACATTTATAGATATAACCTTGACCATTTTAATACATATTCAACTATAGAAGAAGAGTTATATGTAACTTCCAGCTATATATTTATACAGCAGCACAGGTTCGAAGAACGTATACAATATAATGTTGAGTGTGATGAAAAATGCAAAGAAATTTTAGTTCCAAGCTTAATATTACAACCACTTGTTGAAAACGCACTAAAACACGGCATAGAAATTATGGAAGACGGCGGCAAAATTTTTGTGCGGATATGCAAAAAAAAGCAAGGTGTTAGTATAAGGGTTTTTGATACAGGCGTTGGAATTGATAAACCTAGGCTAGAAAGCATTGAAAAGCATATAAAAGGTGAAAGCCCACTACAAACAACAGGAATAGGCCTTTCTAATATAGCACAAAGAATTAGCCTTATAGAGCACAGCACCATGAAAATAAATTCTAATAAAAGGTATGGCACATTAATAAAAATATATTTACCTAATCAATAATGGAGAGCATTATGTATAAAATATTAATAGCTGATGACGAGCGCCTTGAGCGTATGGCAGTACGGCAAATTATTGAAAATAACTTTAATGAGAAATGCACTATTGTTGAAGCCGAAAACGGCAGAAAAGCACTTGAGGTGTGTGATAATCTTGACATTGCAATTTTAGATATTAAAATGCCCGGAATAAGTGGTATAGAAGTTGCAAGAAAAATTAAAAGCGATTATCCGAATTGTAAAATAATAATGCTTACAGGCTTTACTTATTTTACATATGCTAAAGAGTGCATAAATATTGGCGTGGTAGAATTTTTGGTTAAGCCGTTTTTAGAAGAAGATATAATTAAAGCGGTAAAGCGAACAATAGAACTTTTAGAGGCTGAAACACAAGGCTATGAATTGTCAAAACCTGTTGAAGATAGCCAAAACACATGGATAAACTACGTAAAAGAATATATAGAAGAAAATTATACAAAAGATATTTATATAGAAGATATAGCAAAAAAAGCGGGTTTTAGCCCTTACTACTTTAGCCGAATGTTTAAGCAAGAGTTTTCAATGAATTTTGTAGACTATATTACAAAATTACGCCTAGAACAAGCATGCGTGCTTTTAAGTGAAGGCAAGTGCTCTGTTAAGGAGGTTTGTTTTAAGGTAGGGTATAGCGAGCCTAATTATTTTACAAGAGTGTTTAAAAAAACATATGGTGTTGTTCCAACAAAGTACCAACAAGATGCTATTTTAGCAAAATTATGACATAATCGCAAAATAATGCTATAAAACAGACGGAATTTAAAATCCGTCTGTTTTTTTAAGCAAAAAATTTAAAGCTTTAAGCAAAAAAATGCATTTATATATTTGATAAAAAACTATAAAATAGTACCTAGAAAACCAAAGAGGTTTAATTTGAAGGGAGAAAATTATGAAAAAAATATTAGCACTTATACTTACATTGGTTATGATGTTCACATTGGTGGCTTGTTCAAGCGCACCGGAAGAAACAACTGCTTCTGAAGCAGCACCGGAAGAAGTAACAGAAGAAGCAACTGAAGATGTAGATTCAGGCGAAGTTACAGTTTTAAGGCTTGCAGATACACTAACAGAGACATACCCTGCCACAGCAGGTGCTGTTGAATTTGCACGTTTAGTTGAAGAGTATTCTGAGGGTAGAATAGTAGTTGAATTGTATTTAGGCGGCGTACTTGGAAGCGATGAAGCTGCTGTTGTTGAACAATTACAGTTTGGCGGTATAGATATTGCTCGTTTGAACATATCACCTGTTGCAGAAGTTGCACCTATGCTTAACTTGTTGCAAATGCCTTTCTTGTTCACTACTACAGAGCACATGTATGAAGTTATTGATTCAGAGCTTGGCACAGAAATGCTTGCAAGTGTTGATGGCACAGGTATGGTAGGCCTTGGCTTGTATGAAGCAGGCACAAGAAATATCTATAACTCTACAAGACCTATCACTTCTTTAGCAGACGTTGAAGGGTTGAAAATTCGTGTACCGCAAAATAGCTTAATGCTTGACACATTTAACGCTTTAGGCGCAGTTGCTACACCTTTAGCTTTTGGTGAAATATACTCAGCACTTCAAACAGGCGTTATTGATGGTGCAGAAAACAACATTCCATCTTATCACCAACAAAGCCACTACGAGCAAGCACAATATCTAACAATGGATGCTCATACAGCACCTCCTGAAATTTTAGTTTTCAGCGAAGTTGTATTTGAAAAATTAAGCGCAGAAGACCAAGAGTTAGTTAGACAAGCTGCTTTAGACTCAGTTGTTTACCAACGTGATATATTTGCAGTAACAGAGGCAGAAGCTTTAGAAGTTGTTTTAGAAGGCGGCGCAGAAGTTGTATATATTGAAGATAAAACAGAATTCCAAGAAGCAGTAGCACCTTTGTACGAAGTATACGCAGCCGATTATTTGGATGAACTTGCTGAAATCCAAGCGATGGGTTAATGTAGGAGCAACCTATGGAAAATGTAAAAAATAATTTTAATAAAATTATGACATTAGTAGACAGATTTATCTGTCTACTAATGGATGTATTTATGCTTTTAGCTAAAACATTGCTTGTTATAATGACACTAATTATTTGTATTAGTGTTTTTTTTAGATATGTTTTAGATACAGGCCTAAGTTGGACAGACGAAGTTGCCATGCTGTTTTTTGTATGGTTTGGCTTTATAAGCATTGCGTATGGAGTGCAACAAAAGCTACACATAAGTGTTGAGTTTTTTTTCGGTATGTTTAATAAAAAAGCACAATGGGTTTTAAATAAAATAAATAATTTAGTAGTTTGTGCTATAGGTTGCTTAATTGTTTTTAACGGAATATTGTTAATGGAATCTACAATGTCTAATTTTATGACAGCAACACAATGGCCTACTGCTATAAGATATGCACCTGTTGCAATTTCAGGTTTTTTTATTGCATATTTTTCATTTGCGCAATTAATTGGTTTTGAACCGGCAAAAAAAAGCAAGGGGATAAAGGAAGGAGAAACAAATGGTTAATACACCTGCAATAATTTTACTGGTTGGCTCTTTTCTAGTGTTTCTTGTTTTAAGGCTGCCTATTTCATTTTCTCTTTTAGCATCTTCATTAATAACAACAATTTATCTTGATTTACCTATTATGGGAACAATTGTACAAATGGTGAACGGTATACATTCCACCAGTTTAATGGCCATTCCGTTTTTTATTTTAGCCGGAGAAATAATGGGGCAGGGAGGTATATCAAAACGCATTATTGCATTTGCAAACCTAATGATAGGAAGAGTGCGTGGAGGCCTTGCACAAGTTAATATTGTTTCAAGCATGTTTTTCGGTGGCATTTCAGGTTCTGCCATAGCAGATGTTTCATCAATAGGCTCTATGCTAATTCCTATGATGAAAGACAATGGTTATGATGATGATTATTCTGTAAACGTTACTATTACAAGTGCGTGTCAAGGTTTAATAATTCCACCAAGCCATAATATGATTATTTTTGCAGCAAGTGCCGGTGGTTTATCCGTAGGTAGGTTATTCCTTGGCGGAATGGTTCCCGGTATATTACTTGGTGTTGCACTTATGATATTAAGCTTTGCAATTGCAGTTAAAAGAAAATATCCAAAAGGTGAAAAAGTTTCTTTTAAAAATGCAATTAAAATAACACTGGATGCCGGGTTTGGCATGATGACAGCAGTTATAATAATTTTCGGCGTTATTGGCGGTATATTTACTGCAACTGAAAGCGCTGCTGTGGCTTGCGTTTATGCATTTATTATAACTTTCTTTGTTTATCGTGAAATTAAGCTAAAGGCAATGTTTATAATTCTTAGAAATTCTTTAAAAACTATGGCGATGGTTTTAGCATTATTAGCATGTAGCAATGCTTTTGCTTGGTTACTTTCTTTCTTGCAAGTTCCGGCATTAGTTACAAATGCATTATTGGGCATTACAACAAACCCAATATTGTTACTATTACTAATTAATGTAATGCTTTTATGCTTAGGTTGCATTATGGATATGGCACCGCTAATTTTAATTACAACGCCTATTTTATTACCTGTTGTTTTAAGTATAGGTATGGACCCAATACAGTTTGGCGTTATGATGATATTAAATTTAGCTATTGGCCTTTGCACACCACCTGTTGGTGCGGTTTTATTTGTTGGCTGCTCTGTTGGCAAAATTCCATTAGAAAAAGCAACAAAAACTCTATGGCCGTTCTATTTGGTAATGATTTTGGTGCTAATGC
>CAYJHA010000115.1:2949-6815 GCA_964369785.1 uncultured Bacteroides sp. | reverse complement strand
TACTTTGGGTACGACAGTTTTAAATTAGGCCAAGAAGAAATAATTAATGAAATTTTAAAAGGCAGAGATGCTCTTGGTATAATGCCGACAGGCGCAGGCAAATCTGTATGCTATCAAGTGCCGGCAATTGCAAACGAGGGGATAACGCTTGTAGTTTCGCCGCTAATTTCTTTAATGCAAGACCAAGTTAAAAGCTTAAAACAAGCAGGCGTAAAAGCGGCTTATATTAACACATCATTAACACCAAAGCAAATAGATGCAGCGCTTTATAACGCCGGAAAAGGGCAATACAAAATTATATATGTAGCGCCGGAAAGGCTTTTGACAGATAGCTTTTTGAACTTTGCAATTGATGCTGATATTTACATGCTTACGGTAGACGAAGCACACTGTATATCTCAATGGGGGCAAGATTTTAGGCCGAGTTATGCGCAAATTCCCCTTTTTCTGGCTAAACTAAAAAAGCGCCCCGTTGTTACGGCCTTTACAGCAACGGCAACAGAGCGTGTTAAAGAAGATATTGTGCATTTGCTGGAGCTAAAAAGCCCACATGTGGTTGTAAGCGGTTTTGACAGGGCGAATTTGTACTTTGAAGTAAAGACAAGTAACGATAAAATGTACGATTTATCTGAGTTTTTAAAAGGCAGAGAAGAGGAAAGCGGTATAATTTATTGCGCTACAAGAAAAAATGTTGAGCTTGTGTGTGACGAGCTTGTAGAAAAAGGATTTTCGGCGGCAAAATACCATGCCGGAATGACGCAAACGCAGCGCAGTGAAAATCAAAACGACTTTATATATGATAGAATTAATATAATAGTGGCGACAAATGCGTTTGGCATGGGTATTGATAAATCTGATGTAAAATATGTTGTGCATTATAACATGCCAAAAGATATGGAGAGCTATTACCAAGAAGCAGGTAGGGCAGGGCGTGACGGCTCTATTGCACATTGTCTTATGCTTTATAGTGGGCAAGATGTTATAACAAACCAGTTTTTAATACAAAAAAGTCATGAAGAAAACGAAAATTTCGAAAACTCACAGCAACTGATAGAAAACGACTATAAAAGGCTAAAACAAATTACATTCTACTCAACAACTAACGACTGTTTGAGAAACTACATATTAAAATATTTTGGGGAAAACCCTAATTTATACTGCGGAAATTGTGGCAATTGCGACACTGAATTTGAAACGATAGACGCACTGAAAGAAGCACAGAAAATTATATCATGTGTTATTCGCACAGGCGAGCGATTTGGTAAAGTGATGATAATAGATGTGCTTAAAGGCAGCAAAAATAAAAAAGTTATGCAATTTAACTTAGATAAAATTAAAACTTACGGCACAAGTGAAATGAGTGCACAAAGGCTTAGAGCAATAGCCGATAATTTAATTGTACTTGGATATTTACAGCAAACCGACAGCCAATATGCTGTAATAAAAACAACTGAGAAAACGAAAGAACTTTTATACGAAAGCACAGAATTTACAATAAAATTGCCTAAAGAACAAGTGCCAAAAATAAAGCTGTACAGCGAGAAATCGCATGAAAAAATTAAAACGGTTAAAAAAGCAAAGAGCAGAGATTTACCCGATGATAAAATACCGCTGTTTGAAAAATTGCGAGAGCTACGCCTAAAAATAGCAGGGGAAGAAAAAGTGCCATCTTTTGTAATTTTTAGCGATTTATCGCTAATTGATATGTGCAATAAACTGCCTGTAAATGAAAAGCAATTTATTGATGTGTCGGGCGTAGGTAAACAAAAGCTTGAAAAATACGGCGCACTTTTTACACAGGAAATTGCGCAATTTTGCGAAAGCAACAAACTCGATATGCCGCCCGATAAAGTGAAAATTAGCAGAAGTGGAAGTAAAATTATAGCATTGCCAAGCGAAGAAGTTATAAACCAAATTGAAACAAGAAGCGATTTATTGAGCATTAGCGAAATTGCAAACTTGATAAATGAAGTGCTTGAATTTAACGATTGCACGAAAATTTCAGCAGTGAAAATAGCAAACTGGCTTGTGGAAAACGGGTACCTTGAAATTTTGGAAAATGACGGAAAACGCACAAAAGTGCCAAGCGAAAAAGGGTTTGCGGCTGGCATAATTCAAGAGGAGCAAGAAGGGTATAATGGCACTTATAATATAAATATGTACCCTGAAAATTTGCAAAGAATAATTTCAAGTAATGTTTTAGATATATCATCGGGAAATGTACTACCAACAGCTTTAAGCAAGCTATAAAAGAAGCTGCCTCAATGCAACTTCATTTTTAATGTATAAATACCTTTTGTCAGTTTCAATAACTTCCTTTTTCTTTAAACTTGCAATTTCGCGGTAAAGGCTTGCCCTGCTAACACCTAAATACTCTGCCAACTTTTGTTTCGATTTTATATAAACACGGTTTTCACTGTTTTTGTTGTTTAAAATATAATGCGCAAGTTTCAAGCTTGCCGACTGAATTGTCAGGCTCTCTATTCGCTCAATAAGAAATTGAATTTTGTTATTATATAATGTTAAAAGTCTATCTGTTAATATAAAATTTTCTTTTATCATTTCTCTAAGTACTTCTTGCGGTATGCATAAAACCTCTACGGAATAACTGCACTTTATCACGGTGTTTAAGGCGTTTTTATTAAATATGTTACTTATTCCCGTGCAATCTCCTACTTTTAGTGTAGATAAATACACTTCATCTCCTGAAAATGATGTACTGTAAACCTCCACCTGCCCAGACAATATCAAAACAACTGCGTTGTGGCTTACATTATTAAGTTGCTCATTTTTCTTTGCACTTATTGTATGAATTTTATCAAATGGTAATATAATGCCGCTAAAAAGCTCCGATTTCTCACAGGCTGTCATGGCAAAAGAGCCGATAAGCGAGAATATGAACTTAAACCTTTTGAGTGGTGGGCAGACAAGGGCGCTTATGATAGCGGATATAGCCTTGATTTGTGACTCGCCCATTGTGCTTATAGACGAGATAGAAAATGCAGGCATTGACAAGATAAAAGCACTTGACATTTTAACCGACAGCGAAAAGCTGATTTTAATGGTAACTCACGACCCACACACAGCACTTATGGCAGGAAAAAGAATTGTTATGAAAAACGGCGGTGTGGCGAATATAGTAAAAAGAACAACGTCAGAGCTTTTGCTTTTTGAGCAAATGGACAAAGAGTATAAATTGCGGTGTGAAATAATAAAACAAAAAATTGAGGGCTCACAGCTGAAACTAACTCTTGTCTATATAATCTGCTATAATATCAACATATTTGTCACAGTTTACCATTAGTGCAAGGTGGCCGCCGCTTAAGTCGGTAACTGTTGTTGGGGTTGGCATAAGTTCTATTAAAGCTTTTTTTACGCCGTCGCTAAATGTTTTGTCGTCTTCTGAAAGCATAAGCAAAACTTTGCCGTTTAAATATTCAAACTCTGCTTTTTTCATGCCGTTATGGCTTTCCATATCTATAAGTAAGTTTAGCATGTGCAGTTCATACTGCTTAGTAAGCTTCTCTTCCATTATATCGCACAGTTCACGCAGAAGATGCCTTTCGCTTTCGCTGAAATCAGCGGCATATTTTTTAAACACTGCACGGCTTATCTGTTTTTTGAATATTGAAAGCGGTAAGAATTTAAGCATTTTTTTCATTTTATTTGTGCGCTTTAGCATATTAGTTAATGAGGCATAAGCTTCAATGCCCATATCGGCAGATAAACACCCCGTGTTTGACAAAACAAGCCCTTTTGTCACCTCGGGGTATTTTTGCGCCATAAGCTGTGCAACAAACCCACCTAGAGACTGCCCCACAAACCATGCTTTTATATTAAGCTGTTTAAGTAATTTTGCAATTGCC
>CAYJHA010000115.1:0-2849 GCA_964369785.1 uncultured Bacteroides sp. | reverse complement strand
TTAAAGGGTAGTTTTTGCTATATTGTTCAAATTTGTTCATGTTATCAATTCCGTTCTAATAGTAAAAAAAATCTATAATAACTAGCAGTATAAACGATGGTTAGTTTTTTCTAACTTTTACGCTATTTTATCACACAACAAGCGCAATAACAATAACTTTTGTAAAAAAGTCCTATAAATCTCACGATTTATAGGAGCAACCGTTACACCTGGAAATGTACATGACAGTGTAGTATTTGATAAATAATTATTAAGTGCCCATTCGCTTTTCGTAATTACCCATAACGTCTAACCCCTCACTAAGTATAAGAAAAGCATGTTCATCGTGTTTTTTTACAAGCGATTTTAAAGAGCCTATCTCATACTTGGATATTACAGTGAGCAGAATTTGTTTATCTTCCATAGTATAAACACCTTTTCCGTTCCACATTGTTACACCTCGGTGCATTTTTGTAATTATATTGCGAGAAAGCTCTTCATTTTTTGTGAAAATTATTGCCATAATTCTAATGTTCTGGGCGTGGAATTTATCTACTACTATTGATGTTACAAAAATTGTTATTACTGAATATATGGCGGTAGAAATATCAAAAACTATACTACATAAAAAGTATAAAAGTGAGTTGTAAATTATTGAAAAATACCCAACAGAAAAGTTTTTGTATTTTAAAGTGAAAAACATGCCTAAAATATCAACGCCACCTGTTGTAGCACCTGCAAAAAGAACTATACCTATACCGGCACCGGCCATTGCGCCGCCAATAATTCCTGACGTTAACACATCGTCTACTATGGGAACTTGCAATGGCGGAAGCAGTGTGAATAACAAAGTTTGAATTCCTACACTGTAAAATGTTTTGAGCAAAAATGTTTTAGATATACTTTTATATGCTAATATAAATAGCGGTATATTAAAAAATAAATTTAAAATACCAATAATCTCTATTCCGCTAGGTAAATTTAATAAAAGTGAATTTTCCATCACGGCTTGAATAACTTGTGATGTACCAAGTACACCGCCATTATAAATATTTACCGGCAAAATAAAATAAGTAGTACTGAAACAAAAAAGTGCAGTGCCTATTGTAATTAAAAAATAGTTTTTAACTGTGCTTTTAAATTTTAACATATTTTATTAGCACCTTTCATGGTAATTTGTAAATAATAAAAATAAATATTAAATAATTGCTTATTAAAATTATAACATATTAAAGCGGTAAACGTAAATGATTATTGTTAAAATTTAAACCGTTTTTTTATTTAATAATGCCTTAGTTTCAAAATATATTACTAATAGGTATTTAATTATTAAATATATTGTGTTATAATACAGAAAAGGTATTAAAGAGGTGACGTTTATGTCTGCTAATCCGCGCTATATTGAAGTGTATACTAAGGTTAAAAAACTTATTCGTGATGGAGAGATAAAGGTTAATGAGTTTTTGCCAACGGAGGCGGAACTTGAAAAGCGTTATGGTGTTTCGCGAACTACCATACGAAAAGCAGTGCAGAACCTTGTTGCTGAAGGCTATGTTGAAGTGAAGCAAGGCAGCGGCACTAAAGTTGTAGATTTTAGATCTACGCAAGAGTTAAATTACGTTACAAGTATTTCTGAAACATTAGCGAGAAAAGGCTACGATGTAAAGACGAAAAGTATGTATATCGATATTGTGAATGCGTCAAAAACTACATCGGAAATGTTGAATATTCCTATGGGCTCACAGGTTTACCACGTGCAACGTGTAATTCTTGCAGATTCAATACCAACAGTTATTTTAGAGAATTTTATCTCGGTTGATAAAACACCGAATATTGATCAAAAATACCATGAAATTAAATCGCTCTATGCTTACATTGAAGAAAAATATGGTTTTCATATCGATTCATCAAAAGATACAATTTCAGCTAAAAGTGCAGATTTTGTAGAATCTCAAATGCTTGATATTCGCCCGGGTGCAGCCCTTATAACACTTAGAAGAGTAACTTATAGCGATGGAAAAGCATTGTCTTATGATAAAAGTACAATCCGTGCAGATAAATATCAATTTGAAATAACGCTACGTGGAAGAAAAAGATAACATAATTGTTATGAATTAAATACCAATAATATAAAGTAAAAAAATTTGAAAAAATTTTTTTACTTTTTTTAATACAGTTTTTTTAAAAATTTGTATTAAAAATATATTATTATTAAAATGTATTACCCTTTAAACTTAGTGTAATTGGTTAATTTACCATAAAATTTTGTGATATTGCATAAAAAAATGATTTTTTTGAAGTGTTGACAAGTTTTAATTATTGTGTTTATAATATATGCAACGAAAGATAATTATCTATTTTATAAATCATTGCAAATTAAATATAAATTCAATATAAATTAAGGGTGGTAAGGCGATGATACATATAAGCTGCAAAGAAATTCCTAAATACATCGATATAAGTCTTGTTAGAACTGACGTTAGCGATAAGGAAATTGAGCTACTAATTGAAATGGCTAAAAAATATAAATTTATTTGTATATTTGTAATGCCATGTTTCACTAAACAGCTATGTGAAAGACTTAAAGGCAGCGATGTTCTTGTCGGTGGGGTTGCCGGTTTTCCATCAGGCGGTGATTTAACCGAAATTAAAGTTGCAAATGCAATTAAGATGAAGGAATTCGGCTGTGATGAAATTGATATGGTAATAAATGTTGGCGCTTTGAAAAGCGGAGATTATGAAGTTGTTAAAAACGACATCAAAGCTGTTGTAGATGCGGTTTACCCAACGCCTGTTAAGAGCATTTTAGAAATTGCATACCTAACTGATGAAGAAATAACAAAAGCTTGCAAGTTAGCTGTTGAAGCCGG
>CAYJHA010000114.1:0-7265 GCA_964369785.1 uncultured Bacteroides sp. | reverse complement strand
GTAGGCTAGATGATATTACACTTTTGTAGGGGCGACCAATAACCACCCAAAACGCCGCAAATTTTAATTAACAACACACGAGATAAAAACATGATAAAAACAACAAAATTTTACCTAGTAACGGGCTTTTTAGGCGCCGGCAAAACAACATTTCTAAAAAACTTCTTGCATTTGCTGGCGGGTGCAGGGCTTCAAAACCCTGCACGCCTGCACATTATAATTAACGAATTTGGCAAACAGGGCGTCGACGGCACACTTTTAAATGAAGTTGGCGCCGTTCTTGACGAGATAAACAATGGGTCAATTTTTTGCTCTTGCCGCCTTGATAAGTTCGAGAGCGTTTTGCAAGACGCGCTAAAACACGCGCCCGACATAATTGTTGCCGAGGCAAGCGGCCTTGCCGACCCCACAAGCGTGCGCAGTGTTTTGCGTGCGTTTTCAGCATCAGGGCTTGAGTACATGGGCAGCATTTGCCTTGCAGACGCTGTGCGCCTTGAAAAAGTGTACGACACAGCGCAAGTTTGCAAAAGGCAGCTTTCGGTTTCAAGCCTTGTGCTTTTGAACAAAACAGACGCCGCAACAAAAGAGCAAATTGAACATTCAACCGAGCTTATAAAAGCCGCAAGCCCTGCCGCACACATTGAAAAAACAGTGTTTGGTAAGTTTAAAAATGAATGGCTAAGCTTCGTTGTGCCAAACGCCGACATTGAGAGCGCTGTGCACGAAAAAGACATAACACTGCAAAAGCAAACCCTTGAAATAAGCAAAGAAATTGACATAGCAGCGCTTAAAAGCATTCTTGCAATGCTGTGCGATTCAACTTATAGAATGAAAGGCTTTGTAAGCATAAAAGGCGGCGTTTTCCACGTGGACTGCACAGGCCCCGACATACAGATAAAGCCGTGGGAAAAAGAAGCCGACAACAAAATTGTTCTGCTTGCAGGCAGGGGTATGCCGCTTCGGCAAAGCCTTAAAAAAGTGCGCGAGTGGTATGGCACACTAGTTATTACAAGTTAATATAGCTGGGCCGATATAATTCGAACCCGAATTACATCGGCCCAGCTACACAAAAAAGGGGGCAAAACCATGCAAGCAAAAATGTTACAGCAAGACGTACAACTTTTATTGCAAAAATTGTCAGAGTTAGGCGCCTTTAAAACAGGCGTTGTGGCTGTGAAAGACATTGTTTTTAACCCGAATTTTCGCAAATACTGCGTTGATAATTATTGCGGTAAATACGGCAAATATTGGACATGCCCACCCGATGCCGGTGAAATTAACGAGCTTATTTCTTTTGCAAAGCAGTTTGATGAGGCCATTATTTACCAAACAACAGGCAAGCTTGAAAGCAGCGTTGACCAAAATGGTATAAAGCTTGCGGAAAATGCACACCAAAAAATAGCGCAAAACTTACAAAGTTATATTGTGCAGCTTTGCGCCGATAAGTGCTTGCACCTTGGCACTGGCGGTTGTAATTTATGCGAGGTGTGCACAAGGGTGAAAAACGAGCCATGTATAAGCCCACAGCACGCCATAAGGGGGCTTTCGGCTTTCGGCATTGACGTTTCGCATTTATCGAAACTTTCGGGCATGAAATATGATAACGGGCAAAACACTGTTACATTTTTTGGCGCCGTTATTTACAATAAAAACTAGTTTTAAAGTAAATAGCGCTGATACAATTAATTTGAACTTGGGGGTAAACAATGAAAACAACAATAGCAAAAAATGAAATAGAGCATTTAATACAAAAATTAACGGAACTTGGCTCATTTAAAGTGGGCGTTGTTAATGTAAGCGACATTGTTTTCGATGTGGGCTTTCGCAAACTGTGCGAGGCGAACTCTTGCGGCAAGTACGGCAAATGTTGGACATGCCCACCCGACGCCGGCGAAATTAACGAGCTTATTGCCTTTGCAAAGCAGTTCGACGAGGCTATTATTTACCAAACTGTGGGCGAGCTTGAAGACAGCTACGACTTCGAGGGCATGATGGAAGCCGGCAAGGTGCACAACAAATTAACGCAAAAACTGCAAAAAATTACAATGGACATGGAAATTGAACCAAGCCTACACCTTGGCGCAGGCGGTTGCAGGGTGTGCGAAAAGTGCGCAAAGGCAACAGACGAGCCATGTAGGGTGCCAAAGCTTGCGCTAAAAAGCCTTGAAACTTTTGGCATTGATGTTTCACAGCTTGCAAGAATTGCGGGCATGAAATACATAAACGGGCAAAATACAGTAACATATTTCGGTGGTTTTTTCTACAATAAATAATTATTAAGCGCTTGCACAACATGTTTTGGCAAATAGCTTTTATTACTAAATGTATATTGTTTCATAATTTATATACCTTTAGTAATAATTAGCATTTTTTATGCAACATTTTATTGACTTTAAGAAAAAAATATGTTAATATAAATGCTGTGTTAAAATTGTTATAAAAGCTTTATATGGAGATGTGTCCGAGTGGTTGAAGGAGGCGGTCTTGAAAACCGTTAGCTGTAACAGGCTCGTGGGTTCAAATCCTACCATCTCCGCCAAAAAATTCGAGTAGCTTGCTACTCGAATTTTTACTTATTACTCATTACTTCTTCACTCTTCACTAAAAAATTTATCTTCCGAATTTTTTGAAAGTAATAAGTAATAAGTAACAGTGAAAAAGTTAAGGTATCGCCTTACGGCGATGGATTTTATAAGGATGTTTGATAATTATGAAAGATAGCGCCTTGTTAAACAAATCCAAAGAATTTGCGTTAGCAATAATTAAGGTTTGCAACGAAATTAAGCTAACTAAAAAGGAAACTGTATTAACAAATCAATTAATTCGTTCCGGTACAAGCGTTGGTGCAAATATTAGAGAGGCATTTTTTGCACATGGAAAAGCTGATTTTATAGCAAAACTTCAAATTGCACTTAAAGAATGTTCAGAAAGCGAATACTGGTTAGAATTACTAATTGAAAGCGGTTATTATGACAACAAAGCAATACTAAATCAGTGTACTGAGGTTAAAAAAATATTAATTACTTCATTAAATACCGCAAAAAAACAAAAATGAGTAAAAGGGTTTTAAATGGGGAAACCTTTCCAAAAGGTGCTATAACGTAATATGCGTATTTCGTTACAGCACCTTATCATTTTTAAGAAAGGAAGCATTAGTTTCATTTGTAATGCTCGAAAAAATGAACAAAAACAACACAGCAACAATTACCATTAATAAACAGTTACATATACAGGCGGAAAAAGGCACGCTTTTATCCACCGTGCTAAATATTGACGGCGCACACGCTATACAGCAAAACGGCCTAAACTTGCCGCCAATGCCGTGCGGCGGCATGAGGCGCTGCAACAAGTGCAAAGTTAAAGCAAGCGGTGGGCTTTCCGCCATGTGTAAAGAAGAAAAAAGCGCGCTTACACCCGAGGAAATAAACAGCGGTGTTCGGTTTGCGTGTTACTGCACTGTAACGGGAAATTGCGAAGTAACGCTTGAAAATGAAGCGAGCGCAAAAATTAAATCAGACGGCGAGCTGCCGCTTTTTGAGCTGAACCCCACTTTCCAAAATTACGGCGTTGCTTTCGACATAGGCACAACAACGCTAGCGGCGCATTTATACAATAGAAGCGGCGTTTTGCTTAGCAAAACAACAAGCGAAAACCCACAAGCACAGTATGGCGCAGACGTTATAACGCGCATAGGCTTTGCGCTTGAAAGCGAAGAAAACGCACAAACGCTTGCCGCCACTGTTACAGATAAAATGAATTTAATGATAGCTAACATGTGCGTCGGCGCAAATATTTCGCCTGCTGAAATAGACAACATTGTTATTGTTGGCAACACAACAATGCTTTACCTTTTAACAAAAAGAAACCCAAAAAGCCTTAGTGCCGCACCGTTTGAAGCAGACTTTTTGTTTAACTGCCACACAGGCGCAAAAGAGCTTGGGCTGTGCGCAGAAAACGCACAAGTTTTTTTGCCGCCGTGCATTTCGGCATTTGTCGGCGCTGATATAACATCGAGCGTTTTGGCAAGCGGCATGTGCGAGAGCAACGCCACAAGCCTACTTGCCGACATAGGCACAAACGGCGAAATAGCGCTGTGGCTTAGCGAGACACAAAAGCTGGTGTGCTGTTCAACGGCGGCAGGCCCCGCGTGTGAGGGCGCAGGCATAACAATGGGCATGAGCGGCCAAAACGGCGCAATTGACCATGTTTTTGTTACAGACGAAAACAAAATTACAGCGCATGTTATTGGCGAAGCACCGCCGACAGGCATATGTGGAAGCGGCGTAATTGACGCGATAGCGTGCCTTTTGAAGACAGGCGACATAGACGAAACGGGCTTTATGGAAAACGAAGAGGCCATTATAAAAGCACCCGTTATAATAACGCAAAAAGACGTGAGAATGATTCAGCTTGCAAAAAGCGCCATATGCGCAGGCATTGAAACTATGCTTGAGGAAAACGCAATTACAACAAGCGATTTAACGTGCTTTTATGTGGCAGGCGGTTTTGGTAGCTATTTAAATATTGACAGCGCCGCCCACATTGGGCTTGTGCCAAAATGCGCGCCGCAAAAAGCCAAAGTGCTTGGAAACGCCGCATTAATGGGCGCGTGCGCTATGTTGCTATCGGCTGAAATGGCGCAAAATGCCGTTAAAATAGTGCAAAATGCAGCGGCCGTTGATTTGTCAACAAGTAGTATTTTTAACGATAAATATACCGAGGGTATGTTTTTTGATATTTAGAACTGTTTGTAAAAAGTAATTGACGAAACATGCCGCAATGTGGTATAATATGCGTGTACCAACAACACAGATAAGTAAAATTTAATATAAGCAGCTTATGGGGAAACATGTTAAAATCATGTGCGGTCCCGCCGCCGTAATGCACGATGTTAGTGCTAAGCCGGAATGCCATAGTTGCAGAAAAACGACACAGGCCGAAAGTTTGTGTACTTCACGATGAATGAAGAATGTTTTATGTTTGCAAAATATGCACAGCATTAAAGCGTCTTTCACATTGTGAAAGGCGCTTTTTAGTGTGTAAAACAGCTTAGTTTAAGCACCGGCCAAGCACTTACGGCTGTGTAATTTAATATTCCGAATAGGCGGGGCTGGAAAATAGTGTTAACACTACCTAGTTTTACAAAAAATGTTGTTTAGTTACTAATAAAAAAACGGAGGAATAAATTATGAGCAAAAAAGCACTTATAGCTGTGGTGGCACTTGTTGCCGTAGCGGCCATTGCCCTTGGCGTTTGGTTTATGTTCGGCGCACCTGAAACGCAGCAAGGCGAGAAAACAATAACGGTAGAGGTTATTATGCTTGACGAAACGTCAGAGACATTTGAATTTACAACAAGCGAGGAATTTTTGGGCCCGGTACTTCTTGCAGAAGAGCTTGTAGAGGGCGAAATGGGCGACTATGGCTTATTTGTAACAGCAGCAAACGGCGTGGCAGTAGATGATTCAAAACAGCAATGGTGGATGCTTACAAAAGGCGGCGAGAGCGTTATGACAGGCTTCGACTCAACACCTATTGCAGACGCAGACAAATTTGAGCTTACACTTGTTGAGGGATACTAATTTTTAGCGAAAACGAAGAGTGAAGTGCAAAAATTCACGAGTAAAAGGCCAAGGGGTGAAATTTTATGAAAACCACACGTCAACTTGCTGTTGCGGCGCTTATGGCTACAATTTTAGTTGTAAGCAAATACGCTTTCGACGCACTGCCGAACATTGAGCTTGTGAGCCTGTTTATTATAGTATATGCGCTGGAGCTACCACGCCTTGCGCTACCTGCAGTTTTTGGGTATTTAATGCTTTATGGGCTACTTAACGGTTTTGGCACGTGGTGGCTTCCGCAGCTTTATATTTGGCCGCTTCTTTATTTTGGCGTGCGTGCACTTCACAAAATTGACAGCACTATTGTGTTTGCGGTGTTTAGCGGCTTTTTTGGGCTTACATACGGCGCACTTTACGCACTTTCAAACATTATAACAATGGGCATTTACGGCGCAATTACGTGGTGGGTTGCAGGCATACCTTTCGATTTGCTTCACTGCATAGGTAACTTTACAGTGGCAATTATATTGCTTAAACCATTGCGTGCCGTTTTCAGAAAATGCACTGCCGCAATTAATTTAACTTGATTTTAATTTTATAAAAGCTATTAAGCCGCCTATATATAAACCGTTCAACTTTGGTTTATATATGGGCGGCTTGTCATTGCCTAATATTTCTATTTCGCACCCGTCGCAGGTTTTTTAAATAGCGCTTTAATATTTGTATAATTGCCAAAAACTACAATAATATCGTTTGCCTTAATTTGGTCTTCTCCGTCTAAAATGCTTAATGTTTTGCCGCCGCGTTTTATTAAAATAACCTGAATTTTATACTTCTCTTTTAGGCCGGAGTTTTTCAGCATTACGCCGTCAAATTGTGGCGGCATTTTAGTTAGTGTAATTTCGCACATGGCGTTTTCGTCAAACATATCTAGCAAAATAATAGGGTTTGAACCGTCGCCAAACATAATGCGGTTGCCTATTGCTTCAATGCCCGAATCCAGAACATAGCGAAAAATGCGCGAGCGCACGAGAACCGTAATTAACGCAGTAAATAAAAACGTAACTATTATTGACTGCCACATGTTCTCAACAGCTGAATTGCTGAGCGAAAAAAATATATTTACAATGCTGGACATTATTATTACTGTGAATAAATAGCCAAACACAATTGTAATTTTCGCAAGTTTTCGGCGTATGGGGAATGTTGCAATGGCCTCGCTCTCTTTTGTTGTGAAGCCGCAGTTTGTAAGCATTGATATTACCTGCAAATTTGCCTTGTCGTATGTTAAGCCTGTTAGGCGAAACAGAACTGTGAAAATTTCAATAATTAGCAAATAAATTAGCATAAACAAAAAGAAAAGCACTAGCGCGTATGTAATTGTCATTTACTTCATCAGCTCCGCCTATAAATTTATTTGTAGTGGGTTCTAGATAGCCCTTTTCTTTTATTGTAACAAAATTTTCACTATTTTTCAATGCAAAAAACCGGCTGATATACTCAACCGGTTTTTGCTTTGTATGTAAATGTAATGTGTGATTTTGATAGCTACTAAAGCTATCTTGTGCGTTAAATTCGTTATTACGTTAAATTTAAGCACGTTTTTTTGTTGTAGCAATTATATCACAAAAAAAGCAGAAAAAACGAATTGCACCAAAATTGGTGCAATTCGTCAGTTTTTCGAAAACCCCATTCACTAAAAAAG
>CAYJHA010000113.1:0-7301 GCA_964369785.1 uncultured Bacteroides sp. | reverse complement strand
TTTTTGGCAAGTGTGCGGCCCCCAAAGCCTTTGTTTGCCGGGCAAAATAACGCGGTTGTTTGTTCAAACCCGCCATTTACTGCACTTTTAGTCATGTTCGTGCGTCTAGCCTATAACCCATTTTAAACACAGTTTGTATGTGCTGTTCAAGCCCCAACTTTTTGCGTAGCTTTTGTATGTGCACATCTACTGTTCTCGTGTCGCCTCCATAGTCATACCCCCACGCAAGTTCAAGCAATTTTTCACGGCTTAGCGCTAAATTTCTGTTTCGTATTAACACACAAAGCAAGTTAAATTCTTGCGGTGTAAGGGCAATTTCCTCTTGTTTAAAATACGCTTTTCTCTTGCTTATGTCAACTGTGCACTCGCTTATTGAAAAAAGCTCTTCGCTTTTATGTGTACGGCGTAAAACCGCCTGTATTCGTGCCAATAGTTCTAAAATTTCAAACGGCTTTTCTATGTAATCGTCGGCGCCAAGGCCAAGCCCTGTAAGCCTGCTTGAAAGCCCTATTTTTGCCGTTACAAATATAACAGGCAGTTCCGGCGGCAGAAAATTCTTCAATTCAAAGCCGCTCATTCCCGGAAGCATAACGTCTAGCAAAACTAAATCTACACTTTGCTGCCCCACTATTTCAAGCGCCTCGTCTGCGTCAAACGCTTGAAGCGCATTGTGCCCCACAAGTGTTAAGTTTCTCTTCATAAGCTCGCTTATCGCCTGCTCGTCTTCGGCTATTAATATATTCGCCATAAAGCACCGCCTTTCGCTATTTATTGTTCTGCTTACTATAATAAAGCTAAAATGTTATGAAATTGTAAAGAAATTCAAGTTTTTTTGAATTAATTTAAAAAAAATGTTATAATATTGTGGCAAATTGCAATAAAGCGAAGCACAGGTGAACATTTTGAAAAATAAAAATAAATTATTTGCGGCTTTGGCGCCAATAACTGCATTTATATTAATATGCGCGTTTTTTGCCTATTTACTTTATAATAACACAAATATTGAAACTACACACCATACTTTTGAAAACAGCAAAATACCGAATGAATTCAGCGGTTTTAAAATTTGCCATGTAAGTGATTTGCACAGCGCACAATATGGCGACGGGCAAAGTGTTTTAATTGAAAAAGTTGCAAACACACAGCCCGACGTAATATTTATTACAGGTGACTTAATTGACAGAAGAAACTACAACCTTGAAGCAGCCATGGCCTTTGTTAATGCTGCAGTGAAAACTGCACCTGTTTACTATGTTAGCGGCAACCACGAGGCATGGAGCGGCGAATACACCACCATTAAGGCAGGGCTTGAAAGCGCCGGCGTTACCGTGCTTGATGATGAAAAAACAACGCTGGAACAAGGCGGTGTAGAGATAGACCTTTACGGGCTTTGTGACCCTGACTTTTTGACAAGTAGCTACATGGACGGCACAAACGACAGTGCGCTAAAAGCACAGCTTGAAGCGTGGCGCACCATGTATAGCGAAAACGGTGACAGTGCAAACTATGTTGAAAGTACCACAAGCGGCGAATTAGGCTCAAATATCACAGGGGGCGCAGTTGATATAAACAGCGAATTAGGCAATAATTTCAGCATACTGTTATCGCACCGCCCCGAACTTTTCGACATATATGTGCAATATGAAATGAACCTTGTTTTTAGTGGCCACGCACACGGCGGCCAAATACGCTTGCCATTTGTAGGTGGGCTTTTTGCGCCGGACCAAGGCTTTTTTCCAAAATATACAAACGGCTTTTACACAGAGGACGGCACCTCAATGTTTGTTAGCCGCGGCCTTGGCAACAGTGTGTTTCCTCTTCGTGTTTTTAACAGGCCGCATTTGGCGGTTATTGAGCTAATGCCGAAAACCACATAGACAACGCCTGCACATAAAACTAAACCCATTTTGTAGCGGCGATAAAATTAGGAGAGAAAATGAGACGATATTACGAAATTTATAGGCGAAAGTTAAAAAGCTTTGCAGTTAAGGCGTGCGTTGTGCTGTTTTGTGCCGTTACTATGGCGGCTGTGTTTTTTGCAGTGGACAGCACAATGCGCTTTACCGATATTTATATAAACGGCGAAATAACAGCGCAAATTTATGCGCCTGTTTTTGCACGCCGGCACACCTTAAATTTAGCTGGCATAAGCACGGTGCCGCAAGACGACATTTTGCTGACAAACGATGAAAACGGCTTTGCCACCGTTGAAATTGAGCGTGCATTTGAAATTGAAATTACAGCCGACGGGCAAACGCAAGAATTTTTAACAACACAAAAAAACGTGCAAACGCTTTTAGAGCAAAACGGCTACACCCTGGGCGAACATGATTATACAGAGCCCTCAATTCGCACAATAGTAAACGAGGGCACAAAAAACATTGAGGTTTTCCGCGTGGAGTATGTTCAATATGAAGTAGACGAGGTTATAGAATACGAGACCGAAATGCAGTACACAAGCCTTTTTTATTTGTTTAGAGATACTGTTCTGGAAATACAAGAGGGGCAAAACGGCTATTTCAAAGGCGTTATGGAAGACAAGGTTGTAAACGGCGAGGTTGTTGCAACGCGCCAAATTAGCACAGAAGTTGACACAGAGCCCGTTACGGAAATTTTAAAAGTGTATAAGGAATTAGAGCCCATAAGCGCAGTTGAAGCACCCGAGGGCATTACAGTGGAAAACTTTGTGCCAAGCAGCTACACCACTGTGTACGAAATGAAAGCAACAGGTTATTATTCGGCAACGGGCAAGGGCTCAAGTGGCCTTGGGCTGTACTACGGCACTTTTGCTGTTGACCCAACAGTTATTCCCTACGGCACAAAAGTTTATATAGTGTCTACAAACGGCAAGTTTGTTTACGGCTGGGCTATTGCAACAGACACAGGCGCCTTTATTAACACAAACCGTATGCAGGTAGATTTGTTCTACGAAACATATGCCGAGAGCGCCGCAAACGGCGTTCAACAAGTTTATGTTTATATTCCGTAACTGTTTTGCTTTAGTGCAAACTGCCTAATACAAATGTTAAATTTTTGATAAATTGACAAAAAATGATTGATTTTTCGTTATTTTAATGTTACACTGCTATGCAAGGCAAGCTTTTTAGCGCACACGCCATAAAATAGTTATAAATAATTTATGCAGACTTTAAGAATTATTTATATTTGCATGTAAATTATTTCACTTATTCGCACGGCGGCAGTTTGCCCGAATTTTATTTTTTGGAGGACGACAAGCAATGACTTATGAGCAAATTATTAAAGAGGTTAAAACTATATTAAAAAAAGCAGACACAAGCAAATTTGACGAGCGCCTTGTGTACCAGTTTACAATTACAGGAGAGGGCGAGGGCAAGTTTTACGTTGAGATAAACGACGGAAAAATTAACGTAGAACCGTATGATTATAACGACTGTGACGCGGAATTCGTAACAAATTCTGACACGCTTATTAAAATACTTAAAGGCAAACAAGACGCTGTTATGGCGTTTACACTGGGCAAGCTTAAAGTAAACAAGAGTGTTGAAAAAGCGCTAAAGCTTAAAGATTTGTTCCCCGATAAATAATTTTTTAAATTATGATGTCTTTTGTAGGGGCGAACCGTTGAATGGTTCGCCCCTATAATTATTTCAAAGATAATTAAAATCTCACAGCTAAATATCATATTGTCAATGTTTTATGCTTTGTGTTATAATGTAGTAAACATGCAACATTTATTCGGAGGTCATATTATGGCTCATTGTACAAATTGCGGAAGTTCTTTTTCAACCGGCACAAAATTTTGCGAAAATTGCGGTTCACCGCTTTCAGGGCAATTGCCGCCGGGCAACAAACAAGCGCCAGCACCAAATGCAAGCGGCATAAACACTGCGCCAAACGCTTACACGCAACAAGCGGCGCCGTATAATAACGCTGTGCAGGCAACAGCCGCCACACAAGAGCTTAGGCAGCAGCCACATAGCGCGGTGCAACCGCCGCCAAACGGCGCAGGTGCTCAAAACTATGCAGTGCAACCTCCGCCAAACGGCGCAGGTGCTCAAAACTATTCGGTGCAACCGCCGCCAAACGGCACAGGTGCTCAAAACTATGCGCCTTACGGCTCACAGCAAAATGCGCCACAATTTACACAGCAAAATACGCCAAATGCTTACGGCGGGCAATATAATTATAACCAAGCGCAAAACATGCCACAAAATGGGCAATATAATACACAATACAGCGGTGCACCGCAGGGAAATTACGGCTACCCCCCACCGCCAATGCAAGGTGTGCAAAACGGCTATGGTGTTGGTGTAAGTAACGTTAACACAGGCGTGCAAACAGCGCCCAAAAACAAAAACTCTTTAGTTTTGGGTGTAGTGGTTGTTGTTCTTATCGGTATTTTCATTGTAGTGGCAATTATGCTCTCGTCTATGTTTTCGGGCTCAGAAAGCGATGAGAACTTCGGCATTTGGACAGGCACCGAAATTGACGTTGGCGGCGTTACTATGGGCGCAACCGAAGTTTATGAAGACGGGCTAACTTTAGACCTGCAACCCGGCGGCAACTGCATTTTTATGCTGAACGATTTAGAAATAAACGTTGATTGGAGCTACACAGGCGACGGCGATATACTTTTAGATGACGGTGTCAGTGAGTCTGTCGGCACTATAAGCGGCGACACGCTTGTTTTCACCGACATGCTCGGCATGGGTTTTGACATCACTTTTGTGCGTGGATATTCTGACAGCTTAGGCACAAACAGCGGTGAGCTTGACGACAGCCTAGCAGGTGGCCTTGACGGCCTTGGCGACTTATTTGGCGATGATGAAATTTTAGGCGGCGGAGAATTTATTCCACCGGGCTACGGTGCAGTTGAAACAGTGCCCGTTACAGAGCTTTCAACGCCAAGCGAATGGTACGGCACAGTTTTAATAAGCAATTACAGTGGCGATTACCCCGATACAGAGGGCGAATATGAAGCGTATGGTTATTTAGACACTACAATTGACGGCATACCGTTTTTCGAAATATATGTAGACGGCATTTACGGAAGTGAATACCCTGTTGTTTCGTTTTATATTGATCTTTTACCTGCTACTTTCTACCCAATAGTGGACGATGAAGCGTGGATTATGGACGCCCCACTTGTTGAAGACGATTCCTGGCAGCTCTCGCCTTATTTGATTGACGGCGTGCTTTTGGACGACTATGAATACGATTATGCAGGCGAGGCGTTTACATTTGAGTACAAACTAAGCCAAATAGGCTAAAAATTTATTCTTCTTACCTTTTTATAAAAAGGCGAATGCAGAAATGGAGATTTTTATGAACATAAAAATAGATAAGAAAACTATTATACAATTGTTTTTACTGGCAGCCTCTGTTATTTTATTTGCTTGGATAGTTTTTAATTTTGAAACATTTTCAACTTGGGCAACGTCAATTAGCAAGGTTTTCTTTCCGCTTGTTCTTGGTTTTTGCATAGCGTTTGTTATTAACATACCAATGCGTTTTTTTGAAAAGTTTATTTTTCCAAACGCCATAAAACCTTCGGCTAAAAGGGCGCGGCGTGCAATTAGCATTATGCTTTCGCTTTTAATGGTTGTTGCAATTTTGGCGGCTGTTTTAATTTTAGTTGTGCCTGAATTTTTAAACGCACTCGAGCTTTTATTCCACAGCATTGTTATAACTGTGCCGCAAGTTACGCAGTGGCTTTTAACAAATGTAGAGCTGAATGCAGAGCTGGAGCAAATTATAAGCACGCTTGAAATTGACTGGGCGCAAACAGGGCGCGACTTGCTTTCTTCAATAACTAGCGGTGCAACGTCAATTTTAGACGGTGCTGTTTCAATAGTTTTTAGTATTTCAGCAGGTATTGCAAACTTTTTTATTGCGCTTGTTTTTGCGCTTTACATTTTGCTGAGCAAAGAAAAGCTGAAACATCAGTTTGCAACTTTGTTTAAAGCAATTTTTTCCGACAAAGTGTGCAGTGCAATATTTTTTGTAGGTAGCATGACAAAGACATCTTTTGTTAAGTTTATTACAGGCCAGTGCACAGAAGCAGTTATTACGGGCTTACTTTCCTACGGCGGTATGCTTTTATTCGGCTTCCCGTATGCGCCTATGATAAGCGCCCTTGTTGGCGTGTTTGCGCTTATACCCCTTGTTGGCGCCATAGCCGGCAGCATTATTGGCGCTTTTATGATACTTCTTGTAGACCCTGTTTTGGCTATATGGTTTATTGTATACTCTATTGCCCTGCAACAGTTTGAGGGCAACATTATTTACCCGCGCGTTGTTGGCGAGAGTGTGGGCTTACCCGGCATTTGGGTGCTTGCGGCTATTACTGTTTCCGGTGGGCTTTTTGGCTTTATGGGCATGCTTGCATGTGTACCTGTTTGCAGTGTTCTCTACGCGCTTACACGCCTTATTGCACAGCAGGGCGTTGAAAAAAAGGCTGCGGCTAAAAAGCTGGGCACTGAAGACAACTATGAAAAGACGTTTATACGCTCTGCCATTGAAGCTGTAATTACACACAAAGAAAACGAACAAGAGGCCTCAAATAAAAAAAGTGCCGACGCTGAAAACAACACAGACGGCACAAAATAAAAGTTCTTTTTAAATTTTAAACGCCTTAATCAAATATAAATAAAATAATAAAATAACTACCGGCATTTTATTCAACAACTATTGAATGGCAGTAAATATCAAAAAGCTCTTGGCTTAATTTATGTTCTTTCACAAGCGGCGGAAATGTTTTATCAAATATTTCTGCCGCCTTTTTATCGATGTTGTAAACGCTACTTTCTGCATAAACCCAATTGCCCTTAGGTATTGCGTTTAAGCAAAGCTCTTTTACAAGCATGGCCATTGGGAAAATGTTATTACCCACACCTATATTATATTTTTTGCAATGTTTAAAACCACTGCTTATGTAATTTTCGGGGTTGCCCATTATAACAACTGCGTCGTAGCCAAGGTTAACCGCGGCTTTTAACGCATGGTTTAATATTTGCTTGCCATACCCTTTTCGCTGATACTGCGGCACAACGCTAAGTGGGCCAAACGTTAAAACTGTTTTTTCGTTTCCTTTTTCATCTACAATTTTTGCTTTTGTAAACATAATGTTTGCAATTATTTGCCCCTCGTGCTCAATTACAAAATCAAGCTCCGGTATAAAATCTTCATGGCTTCGCATTATATTAACAATATAGTGCTCGTCACACCCTGGTACGTTTAAATTCCAAAAAGCATTTCTTGTTAACTCTTCAACCGCTCTATGGTCTGCTTTTTTTTCGTTTCTTATTATCATAATTTTA
>CAYJHA010000112.1:4795-7320 GCA_964369785.1 uncultured Bacteroides sp. | reverse complement strand
CGAGAAGTGCATTTGCAACAACAAGCTTTTTGAAAAAGCCCCATAAAATTCTAAATGCACCGCCGGCAACTTTTGAATAATCGAACGTGACAGGTTGCTTAAATTGCGGTAACATGTTAGTGGCACGCTCAATAGGGCCTGCCACAATGTTTGGGAAAAATGTTACAAATAGCGCGTGATACAAAAAGTTTTTCTCCGCTTTTATTTTGCCGCGGTAAACGTCTATAAGGTAACCTGTTGATGAAAAAATAAAGTAGCTTATGCCAAGCGGCACCGCAATGCTGAACGCTGTGCCAAACAAAAATTTAGAGAAGTTGTAGTAAATTAAAACGCCGAAGCACAGCGCAATTGTTGTTGCCAAAACAGCAATTTTAAGCGCTTTGCCTTTTTTTGCGCTAAGTTCAAGCAAAATGCCTGCTATGTATGTAATTGTGGCAACTGCTAAAAGCACAGCCACAAACGGCGCGTTGTTTGCGTCGTACATATAAAACACAAGGCCTGCGCTTAAAAGCCAAAACGGGCGCGTAACTTTTGGCAAGATATAGTAGAATAAACATGCAAGCGCTAAAAAAAGCATGTATGCAAACGATATAAAACTCATTTATTCATGTTCCTTTCCGCTTTTTTCTTGTAAGTTTACTTCATTTTGTGAAACTGAGCTATTTTGCGCTGTTTTCGCACTTTGCATTCCTTTTGTTTGGTTGCTTTTACCGTTTTGTGCCACTTGCGCATGTTCAAGCTCGCTTTCAAGCTCACGCACGCGTTTTTCCAAAAGCGCTTGCTTTTGTGTTAGCAGTTTCAGCTTCTCGGCAAAGTCGCTTATAACAGAGGACAAGCTTAAAAGAAGCAAAAGAATAAAACAAAATACAATTACGAAAACAACGTTGACAGGCATTTCCATTTTTAAGAGGTCTCGCAAAACAAAAACGCTGTACGGCACAATGGCAAACAGTATAAATACAAAAGAAGAAAACAGCCATATTATGGCGTATCTTACTTTAAGGCGCTTTTTTTTGAGCAAAAACAAAATTAATAATAGATAAATAAATGCGCTTACTATTAAAACTATTCTTGTTGTAAGTGCAATGCTGTCTATGTTCATTTATTTCTCCTATATCTCCGTTTTTGGCACGGAGTAAATTTTATTGATAATGTTGGCTATTTAGTTAAATAGCTTAGGTTTTATTGCGCTTTTTACCCTGTGTTATTCTAAAAACCATAAGTGCAAGTATAACTTTTACCATGTAGTGCACTGATTTTAAAGGCCCTATTGACGACACGCCCTCTTTGCGCTCTTCCATTATAACAGGTGCCTCGCCCACACGCCAGCCGCCCAGCACTGATGAAATTATGGCCTCGGGCTCGGGGTAATCTTGCGCGTAGTTTTTTGCGAAATATGCAGTGAGTTCTTTGTTGCAAGCCCTAAACCCACTTGTTGTGTCTTTAACTTTTGCACCGCATAAAATGCGTATTAAAAGGCTTAATATGTTTATGCCAAGGCGGCGCATAAAGCTTGTTTGAAAGCCCTCTTTCGTTATAAAACGCGAGCCTATGCACATATCAACTTCGCCGTTTTTTACGGGGTTTATAACATTATTAAGATATTTTGGGTTGTGCTGGCCGTCGCCGTCCATTTGCACTGTTATGTCGTAGCCGTTTTCGCACGCGTATAAATATCCGCTTTGAACGCCGCCGCCTATGCCAAGGTTAACAGGAAGCGACAAATAATTGTAGCCGTTTTCAGCACAAATTTGCGCACTTTTGTCTTGCGAGCAATCATCTATTATAATGTAGTCAACATCGGGCGCTGTTGTTTTTAAACGCTCAACAACGCGCACAATGTTTTTTTCCTCGTTGTAACAGGGGATAATAACAAGAACTTTCACGGTTTGCTCCCTTAATTAGTTATTAGTTGACAGTAATTAGCTGTTAGTAATAAATGCATTTTAGTTTACTAATTACTGCAATATAAATTCTTCAAGCATTTTTAATATAATATCTCGCTTAAAATGTTTTTTACAATATTCTTTTGCGCTTTTGCCCATGTTTTCAAGCTCTTCGGGGCTTTTACTCTTCATTTTTGCCATGCGCAATATGTTTTCGCACAGCTTGTTTGCATCGTCGGGGGCACTAACAAGCCCGGCGTTAGCGTTTACAACGGCATTTGCACCCTCGCCACTTATTGAGACAACACACGGCTTACCCGTGGCAAAATAGCTAGCTAGTTTTGCCGGTATTGCAATTTCTAATGCCTCAAGCTGTGAGTAAGCCAAAAAAAGCACGTCTGCCGCAGCGTAGTAATTTGGCATTTCTTCGGCAGGCTTTTGCCCTAAAAACACAAAATACTCGCTCACATCGGCGTTTATTATGTCTTGTTCAAGCTCTGCACGGCTCATGCCGTCGCCCACTATTATAAAGCGAATGTCATTTTCGTGAATATTTGTTTGAATTTGGGCTTGAGAATTGCCGCGCATTTCGTTTTGAGATATATTCAAATCACTGCGCTCTTTATCACTGCGCTCTTT
>CAYJHA010000112.1:2626-4695 GCA_964369785.1 uncultured Bacteroides sp. | reverse complement strand
ATCACTGCGCTCTTTATCACTGCGCTCTTTCAAAATTTTCGCACACTCTAAAAGCATGTTCAAATTTTGTGCAGGGCTAATATTGCCTGCAAAAAGCACATTGAATTTATCACCGTATTTTTGTTTTATATCAAAATTTGTGGGCTCATTAAAGTAAAAGTCTTCACAGTGCTGTGGTATAACAGCGTGCTGTGCATTTGGCGCTATTTTGCGCACTTTTTGTACCATGCTATCAGACATTGAAATAAGCTTGTTGCACCGCCTGTAAAACCAGTGCGACACATTTTTTGCAATACTGCGTAAAAATTTGCTTTTAACATCAAGTGTTGTGTAAAGGTTGTCGGGCCATAAATCAAGCACATAAGTTGTAAGCGGTATTTTTTTTAGCTTTGAAAAAACAATTGCCGGTAACATCATTATAACAGGGCTTGTGTTGTAGCAAAAAACAGCGTCATATCTATTTTTTCTTAGCCTGTGCAAATTAAACAGCGCGAAGAAGGGGAAAGAGACGTAATTTAAAAATATGCGCACATTCGTGTTATTTTTACGCCTTATCTCGCCACATCTGTAAATATTAACGCCTTCGTGCACTTCAAAGCGTGGGCCGTTAAAGGTGTAGCCGTCAAACCATTCGCCCTTTGGGTAGTTTGGCAAGCCGCACAAAACGTCAACTTCAATGCCGTTTTCTAAAAAGCCGGCGCAAATGTCTGTAATGCGGAAATTTTCAGGCCAGTAATGCTGTGATACAACAAGTATTCTCCTAGGCATTTATGCCTCCCGTTTTTTGCCTTTTATTTTTTTTGCATAGTTTTTTTGCTTTTATTGGGTAGTGTTAGCATTAAATAAAAACAAGCTCCGCCAAAAACATGGACAATTATTTTTTTAGCCACACCGTTTCATTTACAATTTTTGTGTAGCTCTGCACTATTTTTACTACTTTTACAGACACATTTTCGTCTGCATAATCTTCAGCCATAACGTACGGCTCGCCTGCGTCGTGCATAGAAACGGCAAGGTTCATTGCCTGCTCAACATCGCCGCCTGTTATGCCGCCAACAACAACGCTGCCTTTGTCCAGCACTTCGGGGCGCTCTGTGCTTGTGCGAATAAGCACGGCAGGGAAGTTGAGCATTGCACTCTCTTCACTTAAAGTTCCGCTGTCGCTTAAAACACAGTAAGCATTTTTTTGCAATTTGTTATAGTCAATAAACCCAAACGGTTTCATTGATTGCACAAGAGGGTGGAATTTAAAATCTCGCGCTTTTATGTGCTTTTCACTTCGTGGGTGGCACGAGTAAATTATGGGCATGTTGTAGTTTTCTGCAATGCTGTTAACGGCGTTCATAAGGCTCATAAAATTTTGCTCGTTGTCTATGTTTTCTTCCCTGTGTGCACTAAGCAAAATGTATTTGCGGCTTTGCAAATTAAGCCTTGATAAAACGTCGCTTTTTTCAATTTGTGTTTCGTGCGCTTTCAAAACTTCACGCATGGGGCTGCCCGTAACAAAAATGGTTTTGCCGTCAATGCCCTCACTTAGTAAATATCTGCGGCTGTGCTCTGTATACGGCAAGTTAATATCGCTTATATGGTCTACAATTTTGCGGTTAATCATCTCGCTAACGTTCCAGTCCCAACATCTGTTGCCGGCCTCCATGTGGAAAATGGGAATTTTAAGCCTTTTCGCACTTATAGCGGAAAGGGCACTGTTAGTGTCGCCAAGTAGCAGAACTGCTTCGGGCTTAACTTTTTGCATAAGTTCATAGCTTTTTGCAATTATGTTGCCCATTGTTTCGCCTAAACCTGCACCAACGCTCTCTAAAAAATAGTCGGGCGCACGCAGGCTCAAATCTTCAAAAAACACGCCGTTAAGTGTGTAATCATAGTTTTGCCCTGTGTGCACCAGTATATGTTCAAAATATTTGTCGGCACATTTTATAACCTCTGAAAGGCGAATTATTTCAGGCCTTGTGCCTACTATTGTCATAAGTTTTAGTTTTTGCAATGTTGTAAATCTCCTTTTGTTTATACTTCGGCCGCGGTTACTTTTAGCTAGCTTGTGAAATTTGCTG
>CAYJHA010000112.1:0-2526 GCA_964369785.1 uncultured Bacteroides sp. | reverse complement strand
TTTATATTTTACATGTGCCATAGTTACAATGCCACGGGCGGCCGATGACCGCCCCTACAATGCGCGTGCACCTCATGTGGAATTTGATGATTTTCACACGTCCACAGGCCACCTACAAGAATTACACAAGTTCAAAATATGTGTCAGGGTTTTGAGCATCAAAAGGCTCATTCGCCCACATAACTGTTATTAAATCTTCATCGCCCACATTCTCAATATTATGCGTATAACCTGTCGGTATATCTACAACTTCTAGCTTTTTATCGCTAACTCTGTACTCAATAACTTCTTTTGTGCCTATTTTTCTAAAGCGCACAACCGCAAGCCCTTTAACAACAATAAACTTCTCGTTTTTGGTGTTGTGCCAGTGGTTACCTTTAACTATGCCAACCTTTGCAACGTTTACGCTAACTTGCCCACTACCTTGTGTGCGCATAAGCTCTGTAAAACTGCCGCGTTCGTCGCAGTTCATTGTAAGCGGATATGAAAATTCATTCTCCGGCAAATAAGAAAGGTATGTTGAGTATAGTTTTTTTGAAAAATCATCACCCATGTCGGGTAAAACAAGGTCGTTTCTGCTTTGCTTAAAGCTGTTTATAAGGCTTGCTATTTTGCCAAGGCTTACTGTATAAACAGGGCAGTTAAGTGCGCATAAGTCATCATTTTCATTAATTTTTTCGCCGCCGTTTTCAATTGTGTTTATAAATGTATTAACAACATCGTCAATATAAACAAGTGGAAGTGTGTAGTTTTCATCGCTTATTTCAATTGGCAAATTGTTTGCAATGTTATGGCAAAACGTTGCAACAACGCTGTTGTAGCTTGGGCGGCACCACTTGCCAAAAACGCCCGGCATACGGTAAACGTACACGTTAACGCCTGTTTTAACGGCGTAGTTGTACATAATGTTTTCAGCCTCGCGCTTGCTTTTGCCGTAGTCGTTATCAAGCTCTGCCTGTGTGCTACTTGTAAGCAAAACGGGCGCTTTGTTGTTGCTTTTTTCTAAAAAGTCTAAAAGCTTACTTGTCAAATCTCTGTTGCCTGTGTAAAATTCGCTTGGGTTTTGTGGGCGGTTAACACCTGCAAGGTGAAACACAAACGCCGCCCTCTCGGCATAAATTTCAAGCTGTTCTTCGCTGTCACGCACATCGAAAAGCATAATGTCTTCATAGCCGCAGTTTTTAAGCTGAGCAGTTAAGTTTTTACCAACAAAGCCAAGGGCACCTGTTATTAAAATAGGCAAATTTTTATTTTCCATTTTTTGCAAGCTCCTGCTGTACATAAGTGTTAGTTAAAAGTTTTTCAACAACGCCGTCAATGTTAAGGCGCTGTGTGTTGTGGCTTGTGTAAGAGTCCTCGCTCTCTGTCATCACTCTGCCGTCCTCGTAGTATTTGTCGTAGTTTAAGTCGCGCACGTCGGCCGCAACACGGTAGTAGTTGCCCATGTCTGTGGCTTTTAAGTTCTCCTCGCGTGTCATAAGCGTTTCATACAATTTTTCGCCGTGGCGTGTGCCTATTACAGAAAGCCCTGTGTCGCCAAAAAGCTTTTGCACACCCAGGGCAAGGTCTTTTATTGTGCAAGCAGGTGCTTTTTGTATAAACAAGTCGCCGGGGTTTGCGTGCTCAAACGCAAACAGCACAAGGTCAACTGCTTCTTCAAGGTTCATCAAAAAGCGTGTCATATCAGGGTCTGTAACAGTTAGCGGTTTGCCTGCGCGAATTTGCTCTATAAATAAAGGTATAACGCTACCCCTGCTACACATAACGTTGCCGTATCTTGTGCAACAAATTGTCGTTTTGTCAGCATCTATGTTTCGCGCTTTGGCGCAAATAACTTTTTCCATCATAGCCTTGCTTATACCCATTGCGTTAATAGGGTATGCGGCTTTGTCTGTTGAAAGGCAAACAATGCGCTTAACACCTGCGTTAATTGCAGCTGTTAACACGTTTTCGGTGCCTATAACGTTAGTTTGCACAGCCTCCATAGGGAAGAACTCGCAGCTTGGCACTTGCTTTAGTGCGGCGGCGTGGAAAATATAGTCAACGCCACGAACTGCGCCCTCAATGCTGTTAATATTTCGCACGTCACCAATATAAAATTTCAACTTTTGAGAATGTTCGGGGCAGTTGCGTTGAAATTCATGGCGCATGTCATCTTGCTTTTTCTCATCGCGTGAAAAAATTCGTATTTCTCCTATGTCGGTTTGTAAAAATCTCTCTAAAACAGCATTGCCGAATGAGCCTGTGCCACCCGTTATAAGCAGTGTTTTGTTTGTGAAAACAGAATTAGACATAATTTGCTCCGTTCTGCCGTGAATATTTGCGGCATTTTTTATATGTTAATAGTTTGTCGAATAGTTTCGACGATATTGAAGATGCAATTTAATAAGATAATAAATTAATTAATGTAAAAAACACGCTATTTTTCACAATAACATTAATATTATATCACAAAATGTTGTTTTTTCCAATATATTTTTCATATTTTTAAAAGCAAAGTGGGCTACGCATTAATGCGCAGCCCAC
>CAYJHA010000111.1:0-7390 GCA_964369785.1 uncultured Bacteroides sp. | reverse complement strand
AGTAAGACATAACAAAGTATAAAATAAAATTGTGATTTTAAATGAAAAATATAATGTTGCTTTTTAATATATAGTGTAAAGAGGTTATAAATGCAGCTCGCATTCATAACCTCTTTTAATTCCAAAAATTTATTTAAAGCGAGATTTGCCCTGATATGTGTTACAAAGCAGTTATAAAAAAATAATGGCAATATCTTTTAGTTTTATTCACAAAGCTTGTTTATATAAATAAAAGTTAAAAAACATATAATGTACTGTTGATTTATAATGTTTTAATATTAATAAAAATCTTTAATTCTATTAAACCAAGTTGCGGCAGGGTCGTTAAGCTCTTTCATATAGCAAGACATTTTACCAATCAATTGTCTTTTAATTTCAGCATATTTTTCGTCATAGCAAACATTTTTTAATTGATAGGGGTCTTTTGCTAAGTCGTAAAGTTCACCTTTTTCACTTTCATTAAATGTGAACTGATAATTTTTATTGCGCACCATTCGCTGCCGTGTAGAATAAAAATGGCTGTGAAATTCACAAAAAATGTCATCACGTGGGGTGTAAGGCAGGCCTTGCATTTCACTTAAAATGCTTTTGCTGTCGCGGTAATTTGGCAAAGGTGCACCGGCTATTTCAAGTGCTGTTGGCATTAAATCGTGCAAGTAAACAAAGTCATCACATTCTTTTGTACCAAGGCCTTTTACCACCATAGGTATTTTATATATTTCTTCGTAAGTAAATGCACCTTTTTCTATTAATTTGTGTGCACCTAAACAGTCGCCATGGTCGGCTGTATATACAATTACTGTGTCTTCATAAAGGCCAAGTTCTTTCAGTTTTTTTACAATAAGGCCCACCATGTCGTCTATCATGGTGCAATGCCCATAGTAGCGTGCAATTGTTTGTGCAAAGCCATCCCAGCCAAAATCACCAAGTCCCCACATTTTTTCTGTCAAATAATGGCCGTAAGGTTTGTTTTCAAAAGTTTCGCAGTAACTGGGGTGTTCTTTTATGTCTTTTGGGTTATACATAGAATAATAAGGCTCCGGCACTATGCTGGGAGAGTGCGGCCCCCAAAAATTTGCCCATAAAAAGAAGGGCTTGTCCTCTTTTACAGCTGCTTCAATTGCGCTGCAAGCTTCATCTGCAACAAAATACTCTATTGTGCTTTCAAGTGGCCCCTCGTGTTTAGCGTACATTTCTTGTATTTGCAAATTAGGGTTGTTGCCCATAAAAGAATTTGATATATCAGCGTTATAATTATTATCTTTTAAATATTCTTCATAGTAATTGGGCTTGTTTGTGGGCGGCTCGTTAAATTTCAAATTAGAAAACACACCACTGCCGGGGAAGCCGTAGCCCATAAAAGCTTTTGAATATTTAAAGCCGCAATCTTCGGGCGTGCTGTTTGGTGAAACATGCCATTTTCCGGCGTATGTGCAGTAATAACCGTTTTCAGCAAGTAAATTCGGCAGTAAAGGCGTGCCTTCTTTAATATCTGTGTGGTTATCAATTACGCCGTGGTTGTGGGGGTAAAGCCCGGTCATAAGGCTTGCCCTTGCAGGTGCGCATATTGCCGAGGGTGTAAATGCGTTTGTGAATTTCATACCCTCGCTTGCAAGCTTATCAATATTTGGTGTTTTGCAAATATCATTTTTGTTGTAAGCGCTCACAGTGTCGTATCTTTGTTGGTCTGCTAAAATGTATATTATATTTTTCTTTTTCATTAATATCCTCTTTCTACTGCATTATAATAATATGCAAAGGTTTGATTTATTAAATCTTTGCATATTTTTTCAATTTTGTAAATATTAAAAATGGTAATACTAAAAATATTACCATAAATATATAATTTTTTGGATAGAATTTATCAGTTTTGCAAGGTACAATAGTATCAAGCAATAAATGCTACGCAGAAAAGCGAAGCATAATATTAGGAGGATTTAATAATGGCTAAGAAAATAATATCAATTTTATGTGTACTAACTTTGTTACTTACTGTTGCAGTAGGTTGCAGTGCACCTGAGCAAGAAACAACCACGACAGAGCAAGACGTTGCCGGTGAAGAAACACAAGAAACACAAGAAGAGACAACACAAACAGAGCCGCTAAGGTGGGCTATTATGGCATCGCAAGAAGGCGACGCTGAATATGCAAACTTAATTGCACTTGCAGCAGAAAACGGCATTGAAGTTGAAACAGTTGTTTTACCTGACCCCGTTGCAGGCGAAGCAGATAAACTGCTAATATCTTTAATGGGCGGAGAATCTTTTGACCTAATTTTAAAACCTATCGGCAACATGATACCTTTTATTAACGCAGGTGTTGTGTCACCAATACAAGAACTTGCAGACAATGCAGGCTATGATTTAGATGCTACTTTTGGCGATTATGTTATGGGCTTTGACGGCGTAGATTATGGTGTACCTGCCTTTTCAGACGTTGCAATTACACTTTATAATAAACAAATTTTTGACGATGCAAATATACCTTACCCAACAGCAGAAGATTGGACATGGGAAAAATTTGTTGAAGTTGGCAAACAAATAACAAACGAAGAAGAAGGAATTTATGGTGCATACAACCCACTTTGGGCACATTATAATTACATGTATGCAATGCAAAAAGGCGTAAGCCACTTTAAAGAAGACGGAACATCTAATTATGATGACCCTGCATTTAAAGAGGCAATTGAGTTTTACTATGGCCTTGGAAATACTGAGGGCGTAAACCCACCTTTCCTAATTCAAGAAAGCAGACAAATGCCTGTGCACCACTTTACAACAGGAACTGTTGGAATGAGCGTTGCAGGCGGCTGGACAACAAGCTGGCTCACAGATACTGAAAAATACCCACGTGATTGGCAAGCAGGTATGCTGCCAATGCCTTACCCCGAAGGCGAAGACCCGTCAACAAGCGTTGTTGTTTCAGGTTTCTACATTCCCACTACATCAACACAACCTGAGCTTGCGTTTGAATGCGCAACACTGTTTGCAGAAAACTTTTACCTAATGGGCGGCGGCAGAATTCCTGCCAGAGTTGATTTGACAGACGAAGAAATTAACACTTATATTGAAACAGACTTAGCACAAGCACTTTCGGCCGACGGCATAACTGTTGAAGATATAAAAGCCGCTTGGTTTAACACAGAAACACGTCCTTTCGAAGAAAAAGTTATACACCCTGCAGCAGGCGACATTAACAAGATATTTGTTGAAGAGGGTGGCCTTTACGGCATAGGCGAGCAAGATATTGATACTACAATGGCAAATATAAAAGAGCGCGCTGATGACGCAATTGCCGATTCTGAAAAATAAATTTTTCTGCCTGTATCGGTTAAACCGATACAGGCTTTTTTAAAGAAAGGTGAATAATGTGACAAAAGTTAAAAATTATTATAATAAAAAAGAAGCAAGAACAGCGTGGCTGTTTATTACACCATATCTAATAGGTTATTTTCTTTTTCATTTTTTGCCAATATTTCTGTCGGTAATTTTGAGCTTGACAGATATAAGGTTTATAAGCAACCTTTCAGACGTAAGCTTTATAGGCCTTGGCAATTATATTGAGATGTTTACCGATAAAGATTTTATTAATGCATTTACTAACAGTATTGCTTTTACTGTAATGTATGTACCCACAATAATGGTTTTGGGGCTTTGTTTGGCTTTGCTTATAAACCAAAAAGTTTTTTTTCGCAATACACTGCGCGGCATGATATTTATGCCGTACGTTTCAAACATGGTTGCAATAGCAGTTGTGTGGTCTATATTGTTAGACCCAATAAGCGGCCCCATAAATAATTTATTGAGAAGCCTTGGTTTTCAAGATGTGCCAATGTGGCTTTTAAGCACAGACAGTGCACTGTATACAGTTGTTATTGTAGCCGTTTGGCATGGTGTTGGCTTGCAGTTTATTACATATTTAGCAGGCTTGCAAGGTGTTCCTATCGAGCTAAAAGAAGCCGCAAGTATTGACGGAGCAAATAAATGGCAAATTTTCAAGAATGTTACGTTCCCTTGTTTAATTCCCACAACATTTTTGCTAACAATTACATCTGTTATAACCTCGTTTAAAAACTTTACTGTAATTCAAGTTTTAACAGAAGGCGGCCCCGGTAATTCAACTACAGTTTTGCCTTTAAATGTTGTAAATACCGCTTTTTCAAGTTATAGAATGGGCTATGCCAGCGCACAAGCTATGGCAATGCTTGCAATGGTTATGGCAATAACAGTTATACAATGGAAAGTTCAATCCAAATATTCAGATTAGGGGTGCCTTATGAAAACTAAAAACCGTGTTAATAAAATTACTTTAACTTTAATTCTAGCCGTTATAGGTGTTTTGAATATTTTTCCTTTTTTATTCATGATTTCATCATCGTTTAAACCGCTGAATGATATTTTTACATATCCTATACAGCTAATACCCGAAACATTTATCATTACCAATTATACAGACCTTTTCTCAGAACAGTACGATTTTGTGAGGTGGTATGGCAACACAATTGTAACTGTAACACTAATTATTATTTTAAAACTGTTTGTTGTAAGCATAACTGCTTATGCTTTTGCAAAATTAAGGTTTAAGGGTAGAGATGCGCTGTTTTTATGCCTTTTGTCCTCAATGATGATACCCCCGGATGCCGTTATAATTCCGAAATATGTTATTTTTAAGTATTTGGGCATTACAGACACTATGTGGAGCCTAATTTTGCCTGCAATATTTGATGTGTTCTTTGTGTTTATGTTGCGTCAATTTTTTATGGGCATACCGGACTCTCTTTCAGAGGCAGCAATAATAGATGGCTGTAACCATTTTAAAATATACCACCGCATAGTTTTACCGCTTGCAGGGCCTGCAATTGTAACTATGGTAATGTTTACATTCATTTGGGCATGGAATGATTATATGAGCCCCTATATATTTATAACTACACCTGAAAAGCAAATGATTTCGGTAGGATTACGAATGTTCCAGCTTGCAAACTCGGTAGACTACGGCCTTGTAATGGCAGGCACAACGCTCGTTTTAATTCCTGTAATTATACTGTTCTTGTTTGCGCAAAAGTTTTTTGTGCAAGGCGTTGCAACAAGCGGCATGAAAAATTAAATTTGTTTATATTTAGATGTATTATTAAAAATAGAAAGAGAAATTGTATGGAATATATTTTAAGGGCTGTTATACATGAGAACATTTGGAAAAAGCAAGTGAAGGAAATTATCGAATTTTGCAAATTTGCAAATATTGATGAAGTCTATTTAAAAGAGCAATGCCACCAAATTTTGATGTCGCCTTTTGTTATAGAAAAGCATAAAGAAATGGGCAAAATTTACTGCGAAATTGCAAGAGAGCTCAAACAAAACAATATTACACATAGCATTAACATTGCAACAATTGCAGGGCATTGTGACGGAGAAACTTGCAGTGAAGAAACTTTGCCGTTTCAAAAATTTGTTGGGCAAAATATGGTGCCAAATGTAAGCACGTGCTGCATTTTAGATGAAAATTGGCAAAATTATGCCTGTGAAGTAGGCTCTATTTATGCAAAAACAGGCCCAAGCACTATTATGGTAGATGACGATTTCAGAAGCGTAAACCACGGCGAGTATTTAGGCTGTTTTTGCCCGCTTCACGCAAAAGCAGTCAGCGCGAAACTGGGCGAAAATTTAACGGGCGAGCAATTGAAAGATTATGTTTTGAGTGACAGTGAAAAATCAAAAAAAGTGCGCAAAATTTGGCAAGAAATAAATTTTGACGCACAGATGAGTGCCGCGAAAAAAATAAGCGGAGCAATACATAGCATTGACAAAAATATAAATGTTGGCTTAATGAACTCCGGAGAGCCTAATCATTCGGTGCAGGGCAGAGACATAAAAGCGCTTATACAACAATTTGCGGCAAAAAATAAAGGGGTTTCAAGGCCGCTTGGTGGTGCGTATGAGGACAGTTTGCACCAAAAACTTATTGATATGCACCAAGGCATGGCGTTAAGCATTGCACAGCTGCCCAAAGATACCGTTATAGTAAGCGAAGTTGAAAATTGGCCACACACAAGGTATACAAAAAGCATATCACAAACAAAGCTGCAAATGAAATTACATGTTCTTGCAGGTGCCGATAAAGTATCTATGAATATTTTTGATTTTATGGGAACGCCATATGCTCAAGAGCCTGAATTTTGCGATATGATAAAAGAAAATAAAAAATATCTGCAAGATTTGTATACGAAACGACAAAATAAAACCCAAAGCGGAATAGGGCTTTTATGGCATAAAAATACGTCTGCTAATATTGATGCGCAAAGCAATATGGGCATGGGTATTTTACCTGAAAGAGTTTGCGATAATTTATTTGCACAGCTTGGAATTATTACTTGTTTTGAAGAGAGTGAAGTAAATTACATAAGCGGACAGTATGTAAAATGCATAAGCGATGATGATGTGATAAGGCTTCTCTCAAAAGGTGCAATTTTAGACGGCGAAGCTATTTTTGAGCTTGATAAAAGGGGCTTTTCAAAATATTTAGGCTGTGAGGTAAGTGGAGAGATAAGCGACTTTTCCGCAGAGCGTCTAATTAACAGTGCCTTTGCCGGGAAGTTTAATGAAAACCTTTTGCCGACGAACTGGATGAGACTGCACTTAAAAAATAAGAAAATACCATCGTTAAAAGCAAGTGGAAACAGCATTTGCCTTTCACAAATAGAGAATAAAGAGTACGAAAAAATTGCCGACGGAATTACACTTTTTGAAAACAGCCTGGGTGGAAAAGTTTGCTGTATACCGGCGTACATCTCAACTTGGACATTTGCATATCGCTCAAGGGCTTTTGTTTTAAGAAATATAGTTAAATATTTGTATAATAGTGATGTCCCCGTGTTTTTGGAAGATGCAGTAAATGTTGCGCCGTTTTACTACGTAGATGAAAACAAAAAAAGTGCACTACTGGCTTTAATTAATACAGGGCTTGACACAGAGAAAACAAACGTTACTATAAACGGAAGCTTTGCAGATTATAAGACTAATAAATTTGAATTAGAGCTTGCACCTTTGACATTAAAAGTATTTGATATTAAGCTGTAATTGTGTATTTTGTAGGTATTCGCGGTAATACTTGAAATAGTAAAATAAAATTTGCAGTAAAACACGCTTGAAATATAAAATAAGGCGTGCCACAAAAAAGTGGTGTATGTCAAATAATCTTCATTCTGTACGGAGATTATTAAAGCAATTTGTGCTGTGTAAAGAATGGAGGTTAATATGAACTTTGTGTTGTTCTTCCCTGATGAGCTTAGAGCAGAGGCAATAAGCGCATACGGAAATGATTTTGTAAAAACCCCGAATTTTGACAAATTGGCGAGCCAAGCAGTTTTGTTTGAGCAATGCCATGTTCAAAA
>CAYJHA010000110.1:5080-7444 GCA_964369785.1 uncultured Bacteroides sp. | reverse complement strand
CTCGAACCCCTGGCCCACTGCTTAGAAGGCAGTTGCTCTATCCACCTGAGCTATGGGCGCAAATAAATAGCCGTTCACAGCACTGCCAAATTATTTTACTATATTTGCACCTTTTTGTCAATAGCAAAAAAGCATTTTAAGCGCATTTTATAAAATTATTTGCGCTTAAAATAGTTTTTTCAGCTTTTTATCTGCTCTTTTATCCGCGTAAGCGCATTTTTCTCAAGCCTGCTTACTTGTGCTTGGCTTATGCCTATTTCACTCGCCACTTCCATTTGTGTTTTGCCAACCATATAGCGCAGTTCCATTATCTTCTTCTCTCTTTGTGTAAGCGTTCTCACAGTGTCTTTAAACTGCATTGACGAAATCCAGTTCTCCTCGTTGCTAGCCTCGCCCACTTGGTCCATAAGGCAAAGTCCATCGGCGTCACTGTCGTTATAAACGGGCTCGTAAAGCGATATAGGCTCACATACCGACTCCATTGCTACTGTTACAGTGTGCTCGGGCATATTGATGTCTTGTGCAATTTGTGCCGCCGTTGGGTCTTTGCCAAGTTGCTTTTGCAGCTTCTCACGCGCTTGCATTGCTTTATACGCTATGTCTCTAACTGAGCGGCTAACCCTTACTGAGTTATTATCCCTTAAAAAACGGCGTATTTCGCCTACAATCATAGGCTGGCCGTATGTGCTGAAACGTAGCCCTAGCGACACATTAAAATTGTCAATAGCTTTCATAAGGCCTATGCACCCAACTTGAAATAAGTCGTCCATGTTTTCTTTCCTGCTTGCAAAGCGCTGTACTACACTTAACACAAGCCTTAAATTCCCGTAAACCATGTCTTGCCTTGCTTTATTGTCGCCAGCTTGAGATTTTTTTATTAGCTCAATTTTTTCACTCTCTTTTAAAATAGGCAATTTTGCTGTATCAATTCCACATATTTCTACTTTTTGGTAAAATGCTGCCATAACATACCACTCCTTTAAAAGGAGTATGTATCATTTTACAGGGTGCATACACATAAAAAGCACTGGCAATATTTACATTAAATATTGCCAATGCTTTTAAAGTTTAAAACATTGAACACAGAGCAAGAAATCAAAAGCTAGAAACTAATTTTTTTGCTGCAAATTTTAATCTTTAATTTTAATTTTTCATTTCTACTTTCAATTTTGCTGCTTTCACCGTGTTTTCCATAAGCATTGCTCGTGTCATAAGCCCAACGCCACCCGGTACAGGTGTTATGTGGCTTGCTTTTCCGCAAACAGCGTCAAAATCAACGTCACCACAAAGTTTGCCTGCGCTGTTTCTGTTAATTCCAACGTCAATAACAATTGCGCCCTCTTTAACCATGTCTGCCGTTACAAAGCCTGCCTTGCCAATTGCCGCCACAATAATGTCGGCATTTGCACAAATTTCTTTTAGGTTTTGCGTTTTTGAGTGGCAAATTGTAACTGTGGCATTTTCTGCTAAAAGTAGCAGTGCCGCAGGTTTGCCCACAATATTACTGCGCCCGATAACAACTGCATTCTTGCCTGCTATTTGAACGCCTGTGCTCTTAAGCATTTCAATACATCCTGCAGGTGTGCACGGCAAAAAACACTCTTCGCCAATAACCATTTTACCCACATTTATCGGTGTAAAACCGTCAACGTCTTTTAGAGGGCTTATCGCGTTTATAATGGTGTTTTCGTCTATATGTTTTGGAAGTGGCAATTGCACCAAAAGCCCGTGTACATTTTTGTCGTTGTTACACTCTTGTACCTTTGCAAGTAGCTGTTCTTGCGTTGTGCTCTCGGGCAATTCTATAACATCTGACAAAATACCGCATTGTGCACAATCTTTAGCTTTACCTGCAACATACGTTTTGCTTGCAGGGTTCTCACCCACTATTATAACGCTAAGTTTCGGTGAAATACCGCTAGCATTCAACTGCTCTACTTGCTTTGCAACACGCTGTTTTACTGCCTCGGAAATTTCTTTACCGCTTATAAGTTTATAACTCAATTTTAAATCTCCTTATTTTTCATCTGCGTTTTCGGGCGTGTTATTTGCGGCTTTGTTTTCTGCTGTGCTTGCAGCATTCTCGCCTTTTGTATCGGTTTTTTTACTTGCACGTTTCGTTGCCGTTTTTGTTGTTTTCGCAGTGCTCTTTGCTGCTGCTTTTTTCGTTGTTTCTGCATTTTCAGCTGTTTTTTTCGTTGTTTTAGCAGCTGTGCTCTTCGCTGTTTTTGCAGGTGCTTTTTTAGTGGCTGGTTTTGTAGTTTTAGCAGTTGTTGCCTTAATTGTTTTGCTTGCTTTTACTGCTGTATCATCTATATCTGCTGCCTCATTTTCTGTTGCAGCCGCTTTGCTATCTGCTTTCTT
>CAYJHA010000110.1:0-4980 GCA_964369785.1 uncultured Bacteroides sp. | reverse complement strand
CTTTTTGCTTTTTTCGTGCCTGTCGAAGGCGTTTTCTTCGCAGTTTTTGAAGCCGTGCTCTTCGCCTGTTTGCTAGCCTTATCATCTTGCGCTAATACGGCTGTTTCATCGCTTACTGCTTTGTCTGCAACTAAAGTTTCAGCTTCAGCTGAGGCTTTAGTGTCAATAGCAACTGTGCCGGTGCTATCTTGTTTTACATCATTTTTTACAATATCTTCTTCAACTTTCACAGCGGTAGGCTGCACGCCAATGCCTGCACTGGCCGCTTGTGGCCTTTTTGCGGCCACAAATGTTTTATCGCCGCCTTCACCGTCTACATGCCACACGCCAACAGGCAGGTTTGCCCATTTGTAAATTTGCACAATTTCCGTTTGTGTAGGCATATCGTCGCCAAGTTTCCACGTTATGTTAACAGTGGGCGATTTTTTCTCTTTTGGAAAAACAATAAAATCATAGCTAATCATAAGCGGTTTGCCCGCATGTTTTCTGCGCTCATACGCCCAAATACCAAAAGCCGCTACCGCACTTATAAGTGCTACTGCTTGGCTTACTCTTATGTCGTTAACTGTGCTTAGGCTGTCTGTTCTGAGGCCCTCTACAAAAGCCCTTTCAACTCCGTACCACATTATGTACATAAGAAATATTTCGCCGTTAAACTTGCGCTTGTTCATGTATAAATAAAGCAGTACAAAGCCGAGCAAGCACCACAGCGACTCATATAGGAATGTAGGGTGCACAGGTGCTGTTGGGTCAACAACTACGCCCATACCCAAAAGTGTTGTTTGCACATTCTCAAGGTAACCTTGTGTGCTTTCGCTTATCATGCCCCACGGCAAATTTGTGTTTGTTCCAAATGCCTCTTGGTTAACAAAATTGCCCCAGCGGCCTATGCCCTGCCCAATTAAAAAGCCCATTGCCGTTAAGTCGAACACAGGCAAAATGGGCACTTTTCGCCATTTGCACATTAGGCAAGCCGCCGCAAAGCCAACAATAATGCCGCCATAAATGGCAAGGCCACCGTCGCGTATGTCTATCATTTGCATAAAATTGTCGTATTCAAACGGCGCAAACACAACGTAATAAGCACGCGCACCTATAATGCCGGCAATAGTGCCAACAAATATAATGTCAATAAATTTATCGTCGTTAATACCAAAGCTTCTCGATTTCCACAACGCAAAGCCAAATGCAAGCATCATGCCCAAAGCAATGAGGATGCCATACCAATAAATTTGCATGTCTCCCACCGTGAACGCAACCCTACTTAGTTCTAGCTCTATGCCAAGCCCCGGGAACTGCACATTGTTAATCATAAAATCACAAACCTTCAACTTTCACTATTTTTTTAATATTTTTACAGTTACACTGTTTTCTTGTTTCAACATGTTTTGAAGCGCCGTGTCAATGTCGCTTTTTGTAAGTGCGGCAAGCGTTTCAAGTGCCTCGGCGCTTGTGTAGCCCTTAAAAAATGTATTTGCAAGGCTACTTGCAACATCCTCTACATTCTCAATTTCTACAACCATTTCGCCGTACATAAGGTTTTTACAAAGCTTGAAAACTTCTTCGTCAACGCCGTTTTTGCGCATATTCTCTATCTCAGCAAAAAGCAGTTCTTTAACTTTATCGCACTCGTTTGTCTCGCCCGTGAATAAAATAGACATTGCCCCGTTAACGCTGAGAAAATCGCCCGAAAAGCCGGGTGACACTATATTCTCATCGTAAAGTTTTCTGTAAAGCGGTGTCATGTTTCCGCACACAAGCTCTGAAAGCATGTCGCAAATCAATTCATATTTTAACACATCTTGCGGTGTGCCTGCAATAGGCAATTCTTTAAAACCAATGCAAATATGCGGCTTTGCAACCTCCATGTTTATTTCAAGCTCTTTTTGCACTATTTCGTGCTGTTCTTCTTTCACAATTTGCTTTGCCGTTTTTGTTGCGCTTTGCAAATTTGCACGCTCACATGCGTCAAGCACTGTTTGCATTGTAACGTTTCCTGCAACGGCAAGCACCATGTTTTGTGCGCTGTAAAAAGCATCTGTGCACATATATAACATCTCGGGTGTTATTTCAGCAATGCTCTCTACTGTGCCGGCAATATCATCGCGCAAATAATGGCTATTATAAAGGCAACGCATTGTACCCACTAAAAGCTGCCATTGCGGCGAATCATCGTACATTTTTATTTCTTGCCCTATTATGCCCTGCTCTTTTTGCACTGTACTTTCTGTAAAGTACGGCTTTGATACAAACGAAAGTAAAATATCGAGGTTTTCCTCTATTTTGTTTGTTGCTGTAAAAATATAGCACGTTTTATCAAAGCTTGTGTAAGCGTTTGCGCTTGCGCCTGTCTTTGCGTAAAGCTCAAACGCGTCACCGTCTTCGTTTTCGAACATTTTATGTTCTAAAAAGTGTGCAATTCCGGCAGGTAGTTCAATTTCTTTGCCGTCAATGTCAAAAAGCCTGTCTACACTGCCGAATTTTGTGCCGTAAATTGCATGCACAGTTGAGTATTCGGGCATTGTATGAACTAAAACAGTGAGGCCGCTGTTTAAAACAACCTTTTCAAACTGCACCTGTTTTGCAACGGATAAAGTGTTGTTGTTCATCATTCGCCCTCCTTTGCAAGCAAGTAAACTGTTGAAAGTGTGAACTGTTTCAGTGCACTTTGCACTTCGTCTTTTGTCACGCGCTCTATTTCGCTTATCATTTCTTTTATAGTTTTGTCTTCACCCTTTAAAATTTGCGAGAAGTGCCAACCCTCAACACCGTCAAGCAAGTCTTCCATTGAGCTGAACCGCTCTATTAAATAGCGCTTTGTGTCGTCAAGTTCTTTTTGCGTTATTTCGCCCTCGCACACTTCTTTAAACTCTTTTAAAATAGCGCTTTTCGCCTCTTGTGCTTTGTCGTGGTCTACACCGCTGTCTATGCACAAAACGCCGTTTCTAGCGTCGCTGTAAGCGGCACAGTAGTAGCATAAGCTTAGCTTTTCACGCACATTCATAAAAAGGCGCGACGTTGCCGTGCCGCCAAAAAGTGCGGCCGCAACCCTTAAAACGGTAAAGCCGTAGCCCATTGACGGCTCTTGCATTGTGAAAAGCATACACAGCTTACCCTGCACTGTGTCCATGTTTTCAACATGCTCTTGTACATCTTGGCGCGGCATTGCACACGGCGGTGCCATTTGCACGGGGCTTCTGTTTATTTGTGACAAAAAGTTTTGCACACTATTTTTCGTTTGCTCACTGTCTGCACCTAGCACCATAATTTCAAGCTGTGCATTTTGAGTTATGTTTTTCCACGCATTTGTAACACTTTCCGGCGTTAATGCGTCAACTTCTTCTAAATAGCCGCTTCGCTCTATACCTTCGGGGGCATTGCCGTAAAACTTGCGCCGTGCCTGCCTTATGCAGTAAGAACGCTTATCGTTAATTTCGCTTAAAAGCATTTGGCGCAGTTGCTCTTTCTCTATTTCCACATTTTCTGCTACAAACATATTATTTTCAAAATGTGGGGCAAATGCAACACTTAGCGCAATTTCAGCGTACTCGGCGCTTAAGTTCTCGTTTTCAAGCGCATACGCATCTTTTATGCCAGAAACGGCAACGCTTAAAACCCTATTAGCGCCCACAACCGACAAGTTCACAGACAGCGCCGCACCGTAAAGCCCAGCCAATTTTTTCGAGAGCTGTGTCATATCGGGGCAAGCGGCATAACCGCGTTCCATTAATAGTGGCAACAGTGCCTCTGCTGTTGCATTTTCACGCACAGACGGCCATATAAAGTGTGCAACCACCCTGCATCGTTTGAATTTTTCGGCGGGAAATTGTGATAAAAATACACCGTCCGCCAGTTCTGTGCGGTTTATATTCATAATTGTCTCCGTTTCTGCTTAAAGTTTTATACCATGCCTAAATATTCTTCTAAAGTAAGGTTGTTCTCTGTCATTTTAACAGCGTCTTCCACGCCGACATAACGGAAATGCCATGGCTCGTAGCTTATGCCGGTTATGTCTGTTGTGCCGTCCGGGTAACGCAAAACAAAGCCGTATTGCGCACAGTTTTCGTGTAGCCACTGTATTTCAGGCTCGCTTTCCAGCGCTGCCACAAGGTTGGCGCTAGGTGTTCTTGCAGGCACAATGTCAACTGCAAGGCCTGTTTCGTGTTCAGACGTGCCCTCTAAATTTCTAAGCTTCATAGTGGCTTCAAGTGCCTCGTCCTCTGTCATTCCACTAGCAAGGTATTCTTCGTACATTATGTCGAATAAATACGCTTGTGTGTCATAACTTCTGTAGCCGGAGCGGAAATACAGCGGATAGCCTGCTGCCTCAGCGTCGTTAAACATTTCTGTAAGCGCCTGCAAAATTCGCTCGTCACATTGCTGTTCAGACGTTGGGCCCTGCACATATGTTACGTTGTCACTATACTCACGCGTAAGCGGCACCGCCGGGCTTACATATAAAAGTTCCCAAATGTCGGGGTCGGCAGGGCCAATTCTCAGCTCAACCTCTTGCTCTGGTTTATCTGCGGCGCTTAATTTTTGCACTTCAATTTCTGCCGAGACAGGCTGTGCAGTAGAGGGTAAAAGCTGCATTGCAGCAATAATGCCCAGGTTAACGCACACTATTGACAGCACGACAGCAAGTGAAATATTCCTTGCCTTTCTGTGCTTTTTTAGTGTAAAGAAATCTACAATTTTATCAATTACATTTACAAAAAATGTGCTTATTTTGCTTTGTTCTGCGTAAGTAGCGCCTCTGCCGGTTGTCATGGCAACAGCCGCTCTCATATCCTCTTTTGTTTTTGCGTCTTGGTGTGCTTTTGCCCTTTGCTCTGCTTTAATTTTAGCCGCATTGCGCGATTTTATTACGCTTGCGCCTATAAAACTGAAAATTTTACTAAACAGTGACGCAATGCTTTGCCCTATTATGATTATGGCTTTGCCCGTGGCAATTGCCGCGGCTTTAAGCGCTTTCGCTGT
>CAYJHA010000109.1:1389-7514 GCA_964369785.1 uncultured Bacteroides sp. | reverse complement strand
ATAACAAGTATTTTAGCCTTGTCTGCCAAACTGCTTTTCCACCTCTTTTTTAGTCATTCTTATTATTACAGGGCGCCCGTGTGGGCAAAATAGTGGTGCATCGCCATAAATAATCTCTCTAGCAAGCGCAAACAACTCTTCGTCGAAGTTTTTTTGCCCGCCTTTAATTGCGGCTTTGCAAGAAATTGAGTGCAGCACCCACTGTGTTTTGTCTGTTATGGCACTATTTGGGTTGTTTGTAAGCTTGTCGCCCAGCTCCACCACAAAATTTTCAAGGTCTGTTTGCTCTATGTCGGCCGGTACTGCGCGCAAAATTACAGAATTCACCCCAAAATCGTCTATTTCCACGCCGCTGTCACGTAAAATTTGCTCGTTTTGCAAAAGTGCGTTCTTTTCGTTTGCTGAGAGCGTAACCGTTACAGGGTGCAGCAAAATTTGGCTGCTTACATTTTTATAATTCGCAACAAGCTTTTCATAAAGTAACCTCTCGTGTGCCGCGTGCTTGTCAATTATACACATCTCTGTGTCAGTTTGTGTAATAATATACGTGTTAAAAACTTCGCCTATGTACTTTAAAGTTTTTTGCGCTATATCATCGTTATTTTCAAACATTGCCGTTTGGGCTATTTGCTCGTTCTCACACTCATTCTCACGCTCGTTCTCATTCTCATTCTCATTTTCAATGCTTTTTTCTGTGTTTTGATGCACCGCTTCTTCGCCTAATGTTTCATTCTCGGCGCTTTCTTCCTCGCTATTTGCATACTTTGCGGCAAACGCCATAGCAAGGCTTTGGTTGGTGGCTTTATACGGCACTTGCGGGTCAGTTGCAAGCGTTTCGCCCATTTCATCGTTAATATCTATTGCTATTGGCTCAATATCGTCTGCATACACAGTGCTTGGCATTGCCGTTACAGGCGTAAAGCGCCTTTGTGGTGTTTCAGCTTTAACTTGCGGCGCTTCTTCTTCGCCTACCTGTTGGCTGCTGTTTTCGCTAATTCCTTGTACGTAAACATCTTGAGCCGTGCTCGCGCTTGTTTTCGCTTGCTCTTGTATTTGCATTTGCCCCAAATTTTCTACCAAAACGTCAGCAGGGGCAGTGGCCTCTGCGCTATCTTTGCAACTACCGGGCAAAACTGCGCATTTCACAGCCTTGTACACAGCTGAAAAAACATCTCTCTCGTTTGCAAAGCGCACCTGTGTTTTTGCAGGGTGCACGTTGACGTCTACAAGCTCTGCCGGCATGTGCAAAAACAGCAGTGCCCCGGGGAATTTGCCGTGCATTACCATGCCTTTATACGCAGCCTCCAATGCCGCACACATTGTTGTGTTTTTAATGTATCTGCCATTCACAAAAAAGAACTGCATACCTCTGCTTTTTCGTGCTGAAAGCGGGCTTGTTACATATCCTTTTACACTGTAATGGTTGTCTTCGCTGTCAACATTTATTAAATCTTTCGCAAAATCTTGCGACAAAACGCTGTAAGCGGCACTTTTTACGTTGCCGTCACCAAGCGACTGAAACTGTAGCTTATTATCTTTATAAAACTTAAATGCAACCTCAGGGTGCGATAGTGCCTGCTGTATTATAATGTCGCTAATAAAATTCGCTTCGCTTGCGTCTTTTTTCAAAAATTTTAGGCGTGCCGGTGTGTTGTAAAACAAATCCCTCACCGTAATAGTTGTGCCAACAGGGCGTGCCGCTACCTCTACTTCGCACTCTTCGCCGCCGTTAATTTCAAACAGCGAGGCAAACTCGTCGCTTTGTGTTTTTGTTAAAAGCTCCACACGTGCAACGCTTGCAATGCTTGCAAGTGCCTCGCCCCTAAAGCCAAGTGTGCCTATACTTTCAAGGTCTCTCTCGTTTTTTATTTTGCTTGTGGCATGGCGAATAAACGCGGTTTGAATATACTCACGCTCAATGCCACAGCCGTCGTCGCTAATTTGAATTAGCGCAATACCGCCCTTTTCTATGTGCACGCTAACGTTTTTGGCGCCTGCATCTATTGAATTTTCCACAAGCTCTTTCACAACGCTTGCAGGGCGCTCTACAACTTCGCCTGCTGCAATAAGCTCTTGTGTGTGTTTGTCAAGTATATTTATTATTGCCATTAGGTTAGTTAACCTCGTTTTTCATCTCGTTCATCTTGCTTTTCAGCTCGTACAGTGTGTTCATTGCCTCAATAGGCGTAAGAGTCTCCACGTTCACTTTTTCAAGCATGTCGGCAACTTGCTCTGCATACGGTTTTTGTGCATATTTATGAATGTTCCCAAAGCTTAGCTGTGTAGCTTCGCTCATGTTTGCGCCTGCATTTTCAGCACCCTCTTCAAGCACTGCAAGCACTTCCCTTGCCCTTTTAATAATGCTCTCGGGCAAGCCTGCAAGCTTTGAAACTTCAATTCCGTAGCTGTCATCAGCAGGGCCCCTTACAATTCTGCGCAAAAATGTTATGTCATCACCACGTTTTTTTGCCGCTATATTGTAATTTTTTATGCCGTCAAGGTCATCTTCAAGCTCTGTAAGCTCATGGTAATGCGTTGCAAAAAGAGTTTTGCAACCAAGGCCTGTGCCTCTGTCGGCAATGTGCTCTACAACAGCCCTTGCAATGCTCATTCCGTCAAAAGTTGAAGTTCCCCTGCCAATTTCGTCTAAAATAACAAGGCTTTTGCTTGTTGCGCTGTTAATTATGTCGGCAACTTCCGTCATCTCCACCATAAAAGTAGATTTTCCTGCCGATAAATCATCTGAGGCGCCAACACGCGTGTAAATTGCGTCTAAAACGCAAGTGGTGCAGCTTTTTGCCGGCACAAAACTGCCAATTTGCGCCATAAGCGCAATAAGCGCCGTTTGCCGCATGTAAGTAGATTTACCCGCCATGTTCGGCCCTGTTATAATTGCCATTCTGTTATCGTCGCAGTCAAGTGTTGTATCATTCGGCACAAAAAGGCTATTTGTAAGCATTTGCTCCACAACGGGGTGGCGCCCCTCTTCTATAACAATTTTGTCACCGCTTGTAACTTTAGGGCACACATAGCTGTTTTTCGCCGCAACACTTGCAAAAGAGCATAAAACATCAAGCGTTGCCACAGCGGAAGATGTAGTTTGAATTCTTGCCACATGGCGTGAAATATCAGCCAGTAGCTCTTCAAATAAGCGGCGCTCTAGCGTTATTAGCCGCTCTTTTGCGCCCAAAATTTTATTTTCAAGCACTTTTAATTCTTCTGTAATATAACGCTCTGCATTCGCTAGTGTTTGCTTGCGAATAAAATTTAGCGGCACCTTGTCTTGAAAAGACTTGCTTACCTCTATGTAATAGCCAAACACCCTGTTGTAGCCCACTTTAAGCGTTCTAATGCCTGTATCTTCTTTAAGCTTTGTTTCAAGCTGTGCTAAAATTCCGTTGCCGTTTTCCACCATGTCGGCAAGCTCGTCCACCTCTTCATTTGCGCCTTTTTTTATAATGTTACCCTCTTTTAAAGCAGACGGTGCATCTTCGTCTAAAAGCTTCAATATCATGTCTTTTATATCTTCAAGTGGGTTAAGCTTTTGCCTTAAAAGCACAATTTCTTCGCTTTGCATGTCGTTTATAAGTTGCAACAACATGGGCAGTTTTTCGCACGTGCTTGCAAGCGCATACACTTCGCTTGGCATTGCACTGCCATAAACGGTGCGTGTTGTTAGGCGCTCTAAATCAAAAATTTGCGCCAAAACTTCTTCAAGTCCCTGCCGCTTTATATTGTCTGCAAAAAGTTCCCCCACTGCGCTAAGCCTTTTGTTTATGGCACTTTCGTTTAAAAGCGGCTGTTCAACCCATGTGCGAATTAAGCGCTTGCCCATGCTTGTTTTTGTCTTATCAAGCACCCAAAGCAGTGTGCCTTTTTTCTCGCGCCCGCGAAGTGTTTCGCACAGCTCTAAATTTGCACGCGTCACAAAAGGCATTCGCATATATTGCGTTTGCGTAAAAATTTGCACGTCTTTTAAGCGTTCCACACCTTTTTTCTGCGTCTCATTTAAATAATACAGCAGTGCCGCAAGTGCTTTTTGGTGAATACTGTCGCTTAATACACCTGTTTCTTTTTCGTAATTATCACTAAACTGGGCAGTCATAAGTTTTTGGCAATTTTCTACTATGTACACGTCATTTTCAATAAGCTCTACACCGCAAGCAAGCTGAAATTTTATAAACTCCGTAACTTGTTTTAAGTCAAGCGCTTTTTCATTGAAAAGTATCTCTCTTGGTGCATAGCAACTAATTTGAGAAATTATTTGCTGCTGTAAGTCTTTTCCATTCACATGTGTTATGTGCGCTGTGCCTGTTGAAATGTCTGCAAAGCAAAGGCCTGCTTCGTCATTTTCAAAAAAAATGCTCGCAATATAGTTGTTTTTGTCGTCTTGCAGCATACTGTTTTCTATAACAGTGCCCGGCGTTACAACGCGCACAACTTCCCTTTTTACAATGCCTTTCGCTTTGCTTGGGTCTTCTGTCTGCTCACAAATTGCCACCTTATAGCCCTTTGCTATAAGCCGTGCAAGGTATGTTTCATAAGCATGGAAAGGCACACCGCACATTGGCGCACGCTCTTCCATGCCGCAGTCTCTTCCTGTAAGTGTCAGCTCAAGCTCTTTCGACGCACACACTGCGTCGTCGAAAAACATCTCATAAAAATCACCCAGACGAAAAAATATAATTTTGTCCGGGTGCTGTTTTTTTATATCAAAATATTGTTGCATCATTGGTGAAAGTGCCATATTTTTCACACGCCCTATATAATTTAATATTTTTATTATGGCACAGCACTATTAAGATAGCGCTGTGCCACAAAACTTTATATGCAAAATACGCTGTTAGCCGCAACCGGAGCATGAAGAACAGCTGCCGGCGCAGCCCTCTTCGGGTGCGCCTGTAACACTGTTTGGGTCGCCGCCATTTGCCGCTGTGTTCACAATTGCATTTACATAATTAATTTGCGCTTCAATCTCTTTTTTTGCTTCGTTATAGTCAAGCATACTTTTATTCGACATAATTTCAGCGTAAATTTCGCTAACCTTCTTGTTAAGGTCTTTCACTTTACTCTCATCTTTGTCGCTTTGTTTTGTAAGCTCTGTGTTAAGTTCTATTCTAACAAGGTTAAACTTGCCTATAAGTTCTTGCAAATTCTCATCGTTGTCGTTTTTCTCCCGTTTTTCAATAAAGTTTTTGTAAACTTCCTCTTGTTGCAGCTGAAGTGCCGCCTGTTTAAACATTGTTATTGCGTCGCCTGCCATTATATTTCTCCAATCTATTTTATAAAATCATCTCGCCTGCTAAAACCGCGCCCTTAGAGCCCTTAATTTTAACGTCTGCAAATTCACCTATTAGAGCTTTATCTGCCATAAATTCAACCGTCATATTATTGTCAAGCCGTGCACAAACTTGCCCGTCTTCCCTGCCCTTGCCCTCTACTAAAACGCGGTATGTATTGCCAACAAATTCGCCCATACGCTCGCGCACTATTTCCTCTTGCAAGTCAATAATAGCTTGTATTCGCCTTGTTTTTTCTTGCCTTGGCAAAGTGTCGGGCATTTCTGCCGCCTTAGTGCCGCTGCGCTTTGAAAAAATAAACGTAAAAAGCTGCATGTATTTTACATCTTTTATTAGCTCAACAGTTTTTTCAAAATCCTCTTCAGTCTCACCCGGGAAGCCAACTATTATGTCGCTTGACAGCGTCATATCGGGCACTGTTTGCTTAACATATGTTATAAGTGCCAAATAATCTTGCGCATTATAGCGCCTGTTCATCTGGCGCAAAACGTCATTCGAGCCCGACTGTACAGGAAGATGTAAATGGTGGCAAATGTGCTTACTGCCTGCAATTGTGTCTATAAGCTTTCGCGTTGCATCTTTCGGGTGGCTTGTCATAAAGCGTATTCTGAACTCGCCCTCAATTTCGTCAAGCATTTTTAAAAGGTCTGAAAAATCGACTTTTTCGTTTACCTCCAGCCCCTTGCCGTAAGAGTTCACATTTTGCCCAAGGAGTGTAATGTCTTTATACCCTGCTTGTACAAGGCTTTTGAACTCTGCCATAATGTCATCGGGCTTTCGGCTTCTCTCGCGCCCACGCACATACGGCACAATACAGTAAGAGCA
>CAYJHA010000109.1:0-1289 GCA_964369785.1 uncultured Bacteroides sp. | reverse complement strand
CTTTGGGTTTATTTCTTTAAGCTGTTTTAGTGCGCCAATGTTGCCAAAAACGCGCAGCTCTGCGTGCTCTCTTATAGCGCAGGTGTTGTAAAGCACAAAATCGGCGTTTTCAACTTTGTCACAAAGTGAAAACCCCATGCTGCAAACAACGCCTTTTATAATTTCACCGTCATTTACATTTTGCTGGCAACCAAAAGAATGTATAAAGGCTTTCGGCGTTTTTTCATAAGCCGCCTTTATAACATCAATTGCCATATTATTTTTATCGAACAGAACGGTGCCCATATTTACCTCTTAACTTGAATATAGCAAAAACCCAAGTTTTACTATATGTAGTGAATACACACTTATACAGTTAATATTATACTACATTTTTGGCAAAATATCAAGATATGTAATAATTTGTAAATTTTAAAAGCGGCATTAATAATCGGCCGTAAATTATGCTGTTGCAACGCACAAAAAAACACAGCGCACTTAAATTTCAACAAACACGCCCTGCGCTTAACCGTTTTTACGGCTTAACACAGGGCTTAAAAAAGTGCTAAAGTGCAAAATTAAATTGTGTATCATACACTGGCTTTAAGCAAATACCTAACGCTAAAAAACAGTATGCCTGCAACTAATGTTACAGCCAAAGCTACATATGCAACAGGCGGCACAGCCACAAGCGCCTGCACAAACGTTGCAAGCTCAGGGCGGCTGCTTAAGCTATCAAAGTTTGCCACACCACTTGTGCCCGTGAACACTGCCACCATGTAAATTGCCCAAAACACCCAAAGCACCTTTGCTGTAAAGCGCTTTACAAGGGCGCTTAAGAAAAAGCCGAATATTACTAAAAGTGTGGGAATCGCAAGCGCCACCCACCAGTAGCTGCGAACTATATCTAATGATATAACGCCGAAAAAATCCACAAATGGGAAAGCGGCAAAAAATGTGTTTTTAATAAAGCTTGTAAAAAGCGACAGCAGTGTTGCAACTAAAAACATTGCAAATATTTCTACAAAAAGCACAATTGATATACCTGCCAAATAGTGCTTTCTCGCTCTTCCCATAGACACCGCTATGTCGAAATTCATTATAATTTGCACAAGCGGAAATATAAATGTAAAAATTACAACAGCACCAAAAGCAATTGCACTGCCAACGCTGAAATATTCACCTATATCCGCAAAATATATAACGTTAAGCACTATTACTTCGCCCAAAACCCAGCCGCCAAGCGGCACTAAAAGCATATATAATATATCGTTATAACAAAACCTAATTTCTTTTAAAAGGTTTTTCAT
>CAYJHA010000108.1:0-7572 GCA_964369785.1 uncultured Bacteroides sp. | reverse complement strand
TTATTTATTTGAGAAACTTTTAATGCAAAAATTGATATTAGTTGCTGTAAGGGTTTCTTTATGATGACGAAGTACTAAACCTTTTTCGACAGCCTGCAATATACATATTGCACATTTTTTTATACAATTAAGCTGTTTTTTAACCCAAAAGTTAAATTAATGCTTTTTTTATTGACTACTTAAAATATAACTGCTATACTAACAGTAAATTAATTAAAATATTTTAATTAAAAATATTGAAACAATTATATCGGAGGCTTAATTTATGTTAGAAGAAATTTACGCAGTAATAGCAGATACAATTAGTTGTGATGTTAGCACACTTACAAAAGAAGCAAGTTTGCAAGATGACCTTGGAATTGACAGCTTAGATGCAGTTGAAATAAACATGGCGCTTGAAGACAAGTTCAATATCTCTATTTCAGACGAAGAGCTTATGGCGCTTAAAACGGTTGAAGACATTGTGAACGTTGTTACAGAAAAAACGAAATAAAGTGTAGGCTAGGTAGTTTCAACCTATGCAACACTATTCAAGGGTTAAAGGCGGTCACACAGGCCGCCTATACACTTTTTATGCAAACATGTCAATGCAGCACCGGCACTTAAAAAGAACTAACTTTTTGTGCAGGGGCTAAGCAGAATGGAGATTGTAATGCCACAAATTGATGTTTTAAAATTATGTGAGTACTTTGAAAAAAGTGATATTTTTGAGTTTAAATACAGTGTTGGTGACGAAAAACTTGTTTTAAAAAAAGAAAACAAAATGCAAACATGCAATGTACCAGCACAACAATTACCATATATAGGTGTGCCACAAGATAGCGCTTTGCAAAGCGGCACACAGCCTTTTAATGCGCAAAGCAACAACAGCGAAAGCGCAAAAGACACTGCAACTAAAGTAAAGGCGCCGCTTGTAGGTGTGTTTTATGCCGCGCCATCACCCGAAGAAAAGCCGTTTGTTGCAATTGGCGACAGCGTAAAAAAAGGGCAAACACTATGCCTACTTGAGGCTATGAAAATGATGAGCGAGGTAACATGCCCTGTTGACGGTGTTGTAAAAAATATTTTAGTAAGTAATGAGGCCGTTGTTGGCTTTGATGACGTGCTTTTTGAGGTTGAACAATGTTAAAAAGAGTGCTTATTGCAAATAGGGGCGAAATTGCCGTTAGAATTATACGAGCTTGCCGTGAGTGTAATATTGAGACGGTGGCTGTTTACTCTTCTGCCGATAAAAGCGCACTACATACACAAATTGCAAACAAGGCAATTTGCATAGGCCCACCAAAAGCAACAGATAGCTACCTAAACATAAATAATATAATATCGGCCGCTGTTGCCACAGGGTGCGACGCTATACACCCGGGCTACGGCTTTTTATCTGAAAACAGTGAGTTTGCACGCCTTTGCATAGAAAACGGCATTAAATTTATAGGCCCGTCGCCTGATACAATAGACAGCATGGGCAATAAATCTAAGGCGCGAAAGCTAATGAAAAGCGCAGGCGTGCCCACACCGCCGGGTAGCGACGGCGTTTTGAAAAGCATGGAAGAGGCAAAAAAGCTTGCGTGTGAAATAGGTTACCCTGTTATGCTTAAAGCCTCCAGCGGCGGCGGCGGCAGGGGTATTCGCGTTGTGCAAAAAGAAGAAGAGCTTGAGGCAAATTACAAGTCGGCCGCGCTTGAGGCACGCAATTGCTTTGCAGACGACAGCCTTTATATGGAAAAATACATAGTTTCGCCAAAACACATAGAATTTCAAATATTGGCAGACGATTTTGGCAATATATTTCATTTGGGCGAAAGAGATTGCTCTGTTCAACGCAGAGGGCAAAAACTGCTTGAAGAGGCACCGGCGCCGTCTTTAAACAAAGAACTGCGAGACAAAATGGGCAGCGCTGCTGTTATGGCGGCAAAGGCGGCAAATTACACAAACGCCGGCACAATAGAATTTATTGTAGATAAAGATAACAACTTCTATTTTATTGAAATGAACACAAGGCTACAAGTAGAGCACCCAATTACAGAGCTTATAACAGGTATTGATATTGTTAAAGAACAGCTAAGGGTTGCAAGCGGCTTGCAGTTAAGCTTTAAAGAAGTTGAATTTAACGGCCACGCAATAGAGTGCCGCATTAATGCGGAAGATGTGCAAAATAATTTTGCGCCGTCTGTTGGTAAATTAGACTTTGTGCACTTTGCAGGCGGCAACGGCGTTAGAATAGACAGCGCTGTTTATAACGGCATAACACTGCAACCGTTTTATGATTCAATGATTGCAAAAATTATAGTTCACGGTTCATCGCGCCTTGAGGCAGTAAGAAAAATGAGAAGAGCACTTGAAGAAACTGTTATTTCAGGCGTTAAAACTACACTGGAATTTCAGCACATGTTAATGTATAACAGAAAGATATTAAAATCTGATTACGATACATTTTTTATTGCTGAAAATTTAGATGACATATTAAAATCTTACAAAGAGGCTATTGAAAAATAATGAATGCATTTGAGAATAAAAAGAAATTTTTAAATAACCTTGCAACGCTTAGGCCGTCTAATGCGGCGCTTGCAAAAAAAACGGTGGTGTGTAAAGGCTGTGAAAAAGAAGTAGAGCGCATACAAATTGTTAACAACGATTATATGTGCCCTTTTTGCAACTACTACATGGCAATGTCTACAAGGTTAAGGTTTGACAGTGTTTTTGACAATGCAAAATACAAGCAACTTTTTACAAATATAACAGCAGGCGACCCGTTAAATTTCCCCGGTTACAAAGATAAAGTTAAAACGCTTAAAGAAAAAACAAGGCTAAACGAGTCTGTTTTATGCGCCACAGGCGAAATAGGCGGCGTTAAAACTGCTGTTGCTTGCATGGACACACGCTTTTTAATGGGCAGCCTTGCAAGTGCCACAGGCGAAAAAATAACGCTTATGTTTGAATATGCTACAAAGCACAAATTGCCCGTTGTTATTTTTACGGCATCGGGCGGCGCAAGAATGCAAGAGGGTATTTATTCACTTTTCCAAATGGCGAAAACGTCTTTTGCGCTAAAGGCGCACAGCGATAAGGGCCTTTTGTACATAACAGTTTTAACAAACCCCACAACAGGCGGTGTAACAGCAAGCTTTGCAAGCCTTGGCGACATTATAATTGCAGAGCCAAAAGCGCTTGTTGCTTTTGCAGGCCCACGCGTTATTGAGCAGACTATTAAGCAAAAATTGCCGGACGGCTTTCAAAGCGCAGAATATGTGCTTGAATGTGGGTTTATAGACATGATTGTAGAAAGGCAAGATATACCGAATACACTTGCAAAACTGCTTAAAATGCACAGTAAAAAGTAAAAAATGACTAGTGAAAAGCTTTTTTTCACTATTTACTCAAAAGAGGCAAGAGCTAAGCAATGTCAATAACTTAGCAAAGCAAAACAATGAACGTGAAATGTGTAGGGGCGGTCATCGGCCGCCCGTTAAGGGTGTAGTATTCACCTGCAGCAGTGTGTTTTACGGCAGTAAGTTGTTGACATTAAATAGCCAAGTTTCAATTGCCACGTGCCATGCGTTTTGCACGTGCCTACTACTGCTTTTGAAAGGAGCAAACAAAACCGCATGAAAAACACCTTAACACCGGCGCAAAGAGTTTTGCTTGCAAGAGACGCTAAACGCCCAAATATTGACGATTATATAAACAAATTGTTTGACGATTTTGTGCCGCTGTGCGGAGACAGAGCGTACAAAGAAGATGCAAGCATTTTAGGCGGCATTGCACTTTATAAAGGTTTGCCTGTAACTGTTATAGGCCACAGAAAAGGCAAAACGCTGGAAGAAAATATAAAGTATAACTTTGGCATGACAAACCCTGCGGGTTATAGAAAAGCGCAAAGGTTAATGCGTGCGGCAGAAAAATTTGCACGCCCTGTAATAACTTTTGTAGACACACCCGGCGCGTACCCCGGCATGGAGGCAGAAAACCACGGCCAAGGCGAGGCAATAGCCTCGTGCCTTACATTAATGTCAGAGTTAACAGTTCCTATTATTTCTGTTATTACAGGCGAGGGCGGTAGCGGCGGTGCGCTTGCACTGTCTTGCGCAAATAAAATTTTAATGTTAGAAAACGCAATTTTCTCTGTGCTTTCGCCCGAGGGCTTTTCTTCTATATTGTGGAAAGACGCAACAAAATGGCAAGAAGCGGCCGATATTATGAAGCTTACATCGTTTGATTTAAAACAGTTTGGCATTGCTGATGAAATTATTAAAGAAAATAATTTAAACGGTGAACTTGATGTTTCAAAATTGTTTTTAGATGTTGATAGTAGCTTGCAAGCAAATTTAAATGAGCTTTTAAAGTTAAAACCTGAAAAACTTAAAAGCGAGCGTTACTTGAAAATGAGAGAAATAGGCAGCAAGTTTTAATAAAATTTATATTATAACGCAAAACAGCTTGGAAGGGAACGGTTAAAAATTTGGGAATTAAAATTGTATCTAGCGCTATTGCCAAAGCAAAAAATGTAATAAAAAACAGCGACTTTGAAAAAACGCTTGACACAAGCGATGAGTGGATAACAACAAGAACAGGCATAAAAGAGCGCAGGTTTATTTCAGAAGACCAAAGCAACGAGCAACTTGCAAGTGAAAGCGCACGTGGGGCGCTTGAAAACAGCGGCATAGATAAACGCGACATAAAGGTGTGCATTGTTGCAACGTTTACGCCGGATAGAACTATGCCAAGTGTGTCTTGCGGGGTGGCCAAAAATTTGGGGCTAAGTGAAGACACAATTTGCTTTGATTTGAATGCGGCATGTACAGGCTTTGTAACAGCACTTAACACTGCTTACAGGTTGCTTGAAGATATGCAAGATAAGTTTGCGCTTGTAATTGGAAGCGAGGTTATCTCAAAAACACTTGACATGACAGACCGCTCAACAGCTATTTTGTTTGGTGACGGGGCAGGCGCTGCAATTGTGAAAAGAGATAAAGACCTAAAGTATGCTTTTATTTCGGGCGTTGTAGCAGACGAAAACAATGTTTTATGTACAGATAAAATGTTAAACTATATTTCTATGGACGGCAAAGCTGTTTTTAGGTTTGCCACAGAGAAAATGACGTATGCAATAAGTGAAATTTTAAAGCGCAATAAACTTGCAATAGAAGATATTGACATGATTATTCCACACCAGGCAAACAAGCGAATTATAGATTATGCACAAAAAAAGCTTGCAATTTGTGCTGATAAATTTTATATTAATTTGGACAGGTACGGCAATACATCTGCCGCAAGCATACCCATTGCACTTTTTGAGGCAGGCATTGCAAAAGGCAAAAAAATAATATGTGTTGGCTTCGGTGCAGGCCTTACTTACGGCGCAGTTTTAATTCATACATAAAGCGTTACAATACAGTGTTATAATTTTAGAATGGAGATTGTTATGAACCTTAATGAAATACTAAAAACAAAATACCCCATAATACAAGGCGCTATGGCTAACATTTCAAACGGAGAGTTTGCCGCAAGTGTTGCAAATTGCGGTGCAATGGGCATTATAGCCTCCGGCGCAATGGAGCCTGATTTATTGCGCGAACAAATTAGAAAATGTAAAAGCCTTACAGATAAACCATTTGGCGTTAACTTAATGCTAATGAACCCACGCATTGACGAAATTGCCGACATGATTATAGAAGAAGAAGTAAAATTCATAACAACAGGCGCAGGTAACCCCGGCAAATATATGGCGAAATGGAAAGAGGCAGGCATTACGGTTTTCCCTGTTGTGCCAAACGCAACACTTGCACGAAGAATGGAAAAAGCAGGTGCAGACGGCATTATTGCAGAGGGCACAGAGAGCGGCGGCCACGTGGGCGAAATGGCAACTATGGCGCTTATACCACAAGTTGTAAGCGCTGTGAACATACCAGTTGTTGCGGCAGGTGGCATTGCAAGCGGCAAACAAATGCTTGCAGCTGAAATATTGGGCGCAAGCGGTGTGCAAATTGGCACATGCTTGCTTGTAAGTAATGAATGCCCCGTTCATGATAACTATAAAAACGCTGTGCTTGGCGCAAAAGATTCTGACACTGTTGTAACAGGCAGAAACAGTGGCGTGCCCGTTAGGGTTTTGAAAAACCAAATGACGCGTGAGCATGTGAAGCTTGAGAAAAGCGGTGCTGACAAAATGGAGCTTGAAAAATTCACACTTGGCGCACTTAGAAGAGCGGTTGTTGAGGGCGATGTTTCGCACGGCTCTGTAATGGTAGGGCAAGTTGCCGGCATGGTAGCAAAAATTATGCCTATGAGCGAAATTTTTGATAACATGATAAGCGAATACAACGCACTTAAACAAAAGATAAAAGAGGAAGTATAATGAGCGGTTTAGAAAAGCTTACAGTGCCACTGTTGCAAGGTGGCATGGGTGTGGGGCTGTCTCTTTCAAGCCTTGCGGGCAGTGTGGCAAAATGCGGCGGTATGGGTGTTATTTCAAGCGCACACCCAGGCTTTAGAGAGGATGATTTTTGGCAGAACAGCGCACAGGCAAATTCGCGTGCACTTAAAGCCGAAATAGAAAAAGCTAAAGAAATTTCAGGCGGCAAAGGGCTTATAGGCGTGAATGTTATGAGCGCACTTGTGCAGTATGAGCAAGTTGTTAAAGACTGCGTGGCGTTTGGCGCAGATGCCATTATATCGGGTGCAGGCTTGCCACTTAAATTGCCGGAGCTTGTAGGCGGCAGTAACGTGCTTATAGCACCTATTGTTTCAAGTGCAAGGGCATGCGACACTATTCTCAAAACGTGGAAAAAGCGCTATGACAGGCTTGCCGATTTTATTGTTATTGAGGGCGCAAAGGCAGGCGGACATTTGGGCTTTAAATCTCAAGAATTAATTGAGGGCACATATAAAAGCATAGCGGAAATTTTAGCAGAAGTTAAAGAAGTTGTAGGCAAATATGCCAAAATACCCATTTACGTGGGCGGTGGTATTTTTTCAAAGCAAGAGATAAAAAGCCTTATTGAAAACGGCGCGGCAGGTGTTCAGCTCTCTACTTGCTTTATATACACAAAAGAGTGCGACAGCACAGACGAGCACAAAAAAATAATGCTGAGCGCAAAAGAAGAAGACATAAAAATTGTGCACTCGCCTGTTGGTATGCCGGGCAGGGCGCTTAACACACCACTTATTAACACAGTAGAAAGCGGTGGGCGCGTTGCACCAACAAAATGTATAAAATGCATTAAAACATGCGATGCCGCAACAACAAAATACTGCATAACAAGCGCACTTATTAATGCGTTTTACGGTAATTATGAAGAGGGCTTGTTCTTTTGCGGTGACAAAGCGGCAAAGTATAAAGAAATTACAAGCGTTGAGGAAGTTTTAAATGCACTATTTTAATAGTGCTCAGGCTATCGAAAAACCTATATTTTAAAAATGCGTTTCATCAAAATGTACAAACCAAAAGGATGAAATGTAGGGGTTGGCGTCCCCGACAACCCGAAAAGCGCCGCAAATGAATAAAAAAAGGGGCGTCGAGGATGCAATGCCGTCAACTTAAGCGTAAAAACGCCCTCTCCGGCACTGCGGTGCCAC
>CAYJHA010000107.1:0-7763 GCA_964369785.1 uncultured Bacteroides sp. | reverse complement strand
AGGGAGGGCTTGATAGCCCTCCCTATTATTGTGTGTGTTTAATAACGCGTACATAATAATGTAGGGGCGGCGTTTCGCCGCCCGAGGTATTAATTGTACGTATAAACGCAAAAACAACTATCACCCCAGCGCTACATCAAGTGTCATCATAAACGCAAAACCTACAATAACACCTACAATGCCTGTGTAGCAGTTGCGGCCTGAATTTGCCTGTGGTATAAGCTCTGCGGAAACGGCGTAAATCATTGCGCCGGCAGAAAAGCTTAAAAGCCACGGAAGAAGTGGTGCAACACTTGCCGCAAGCAACACTGCTATAACGCCGCCGACAGGCTCAACTGCGCCCGAAAGGGCACCGTATAAAAAGCTGCGCCCACGCGTGTGTCCCTCTTGCCTGTAAGGCAGTGAAACAGCCGCGCCCTCGGGGAAATTTTGCATACCTATGCCAAGCGCAAGCACTGCCGCGCTTGCAAGTAAGCCCGCTGAATTTTGCGAAGCGGCAACGGCAAACGCAAGGCCAACTGCCATGCCCTCGGGTATGTTGTGCAGTGTTATTGTGCCAAATAAAAGCGCTGTGCCGCGTGAACTATCATTTTTTAAAGTGCCTGCTTTTTGCTTTTTATTGTATAACTTTGCAAGCCTATTATCAAGAAAAAGCAAAGAAACACCACCTAGCAAAAAACCGCCGCAAGCTTGCAAAAAGCCACTTTTTTCTTGCTCTTGTGCCATTTCAATTGCAGGTATAAGCATGCTCCAGCAAGAGGCGGCAACCATAACACCGGCCGCAAAGCCTAAAACAGCACGGCGTATGCCGGGTTTTATGTCGCCTGTAAAAAGAAAAACGCAAGCAGAGCCTGCCATTGTCATTAAAAAAGTAAAGCCTGTTGCAAGTAGTGCATAGAAAATAGCATTCATTAAACTCCCTCATTTCTAATTAGTCTCTTTATGCTATGCACCGTGCAATTAGTTTGCTACAAGCTTTTTAGTGGGTTATATGTAAGCACCACTAAAAAAACGAGCAAGTAGCATTTAAAAAAACCAGCATATTTTGAAAAGAGAAATGAATTATGCTTATTTTGTTACTATATAAAAACAAAAAAACGCAATCATTTAAACGATTGCGTTTTTTATTGGTCCGAGTGGCGAGAGTCGAACTCACGGCCTCTTGAACCCCATTCAAGCGCGCTACCAAACTGCGCTACACCCGGATACTGTGTTATTCACAGTGCATATAATTATACAATATATTTTAGATGTTTGTCAACTTTTATTTAGAAAAACAAGAAAAAACATAAGATTTTATATAAAAAATTAAACACATATGCCATTTAAACAATAAGCTGTATAAAACGTAGCAAAGCGCTATCGGCAGGCAAAGTTTGCAAGTTTTGCGCAATTTGCTCTATTGTGTGTGCATCTGACGATGTTATAATGTCTTTGCCACCGGGGAAAAGCCCTTTTTCAATGTAAAAATTAAGCTTTTCGGGCTTTTTCGATTCATATAAATCAAAGTTCAAGTCATCGGGCAAAAAGCCCATAACAGAAAGCAAGCTCGTGCTGTCTTTTTCAACATGCGCCGGCACCGCAATGCCGCCGTATTCGGCGCAAATATTGCCTATTTCATACACATCAAGTGCTGTTGCACTTGTTAAAAGTTTCGGCACTTTTTCTAAAACACTGTCGTTTTCATCGCACACAAGCTGGCTGCCCCATATGTCCTCGTCGCAGGGTAAATCCGGCAATTTGTTGTAAAGCATTTCGCCAAATTCAAGCGCTTTAGCAACGCTTTTGAAATAACAAAGCACGTGAATTTCTTCGGCGGTTGTAACTTCAATACCCGGCAAAAGCTTTATGCCGTATGCACTACACGCTTTTTCAACATACGGCAAATTTAATGCAGAGTTATGGTCAGTTACTGCCATTATGTCTGCGCCGGCAAGCTTTGCCATGCCGGCAATTGTGGCAGGTGTCATGTCGTTGTCGGAACAGGGTGAAAGGCAAGAGTGTATGTGTAAATCGTATAACATGTGTACTACCGTATGCCCAGTGCGTTTGCTAGTGCAATACATGCCTCAAATTCTGAAAGTGGCGTTGTAAAAACGTTCACGTCTTGCATTTGCGCCTTTTGCATAAAGTTTTCATCTGCAACTGAGCCGTGGCAAAGCACAACGCATGCACAATCTGCAAGGGTGCTTACAGCAATTGTGTTAACGTTGCCCATTACGGTGCACCATGCATCGCCCTCTTTTGCACGCCCCATTGCCCAAGAAAGCAAATCTCCGCAAAATACACCCTCAACATTTCTGTCATCGCCTGTAATAATTTGTGAAAAACCACATTTCTCGGTAAGTTGTGATGTTGTTATTGACATTTTTACACCTTCCCCAGTGCCTTTAGCACTGCTTCCATTTTTTCACGCATTAAAACGGTGCAATCGTCCTGGTGCGCTTTACCACGCACAATGTCTTCGGCAAGTGCCGCACAGTCGGGTGCGCCACAGCTGCCACAGTCAAGCCCGGGCAAAATTGCAAGAATTTCTTCCATTTTTGCATACCGTTCAAATCGCTCTTGCTTTGTGTCGCCAAGTTCCATAACGGGGTTGTATGTTAAATCACTGTCCCAAAGAAGTTCTTTCGGCACAGATTTATCTAAGTGGTTTTGGCTAACGGGCAAATAACGGCGCAACTTTTTAAGCTTAGCCTTTGCAATATACGGGTTTTCTACTTGTAAAACGCCGCCAACACAGCCGCCTGCACATGCATTAAGCTCTACAAAATCAAGCGCAGGGTACTTCTCGTCTTCTAAATCTTCCAAAACACGCATAACGTTTTCAATTCCGTCGGCGGCAAGGTAGCTGTCTGTCGACACAAGCGCTGCGCTTTCGCCGCCACTCTCTGCCCAGCCTATGCCTATGCGGCCGGCTGTGCCTTCCACTTCTTCTGCATTTCTTTCATTGGCTTCGGGCTTTTGGTGGTTCATTGCGTTTAAAATAATAGGGTACATGTCTTTCACGGCAAGTGCACCGTCAACGTCACTTTTTTTGTTGCCTATTGGTGTGCGCATTGCTGTAACTTTTGCAGGACATGGCGTTATAAAAAAGCACCCAATTTCACTGCGCTCTAGCTTTGTTTTTTTAACTGCGGCGTCTTTTGCCATGCGTGCCGCCGCCTCCATTGGTGCCATAATGGGCAAAACATTGTCTATAAGCTGTGGAAAGCGCACGCAAATAAGCCGTGTAACGGCAGGACATGCGCTGCTTATAACAGGCTTTCTAATGCTGTCTACTTGCACAAGGCGCCTTGTGGCATCGCTTACAATTTCGGCAGCTTTTGCTACCTCAAAAACCTCGTCAAACCCTATGTTTAAAAAAGCGCGAAGTATCACTTCAGTGTCTTCTATATTGTTAAATTGCGCATACAAACTGGGTGGGGGAAGCGCAATTTTATACTTAAATTTTTCCGTTATGTCAAAAGTGTCGTGCAATGGCTGTTTTGCATGGTGTGGGCAAATTCTTATGCACTCGCCGCAGTCAATACATCGCTCGGGCGAGATTTTAGCCTTGCCGCCGCGCACCCTTATTGCTTCTGTAGGGCAGCGTTTTATGCAGTTGATACAGCCCTTGCACAGGTCTTCTTTCAATGCAACGGAGTGTATGTATTTTTCAGGCAATTTTATGCCTCCTTGTTTTATTATTTATACTTTCTTGCCGCATTTCGGGCAAAATTCAAACTCGCTTTCAAGGCTTTTTCCGCAATAAGGGCAATAATTAAATTCGCCTTTGCTCTCGTTTTGTTTTGCAAAATCGCTCTTGTCGTTGGTGTAATTAAAGTGCTTTTCAAGTGGGTCAATCTCTTCGTCTTTATTTACAATATCAAATTCAGAAAACCTGTTTTTTCCTGTGGCGTTTTTGTAATTGTAGTAAAAATTGGCACAACCCATTATAATAAAAACTATACCAAACAGTGGGAAAAATACCGGTGCACCCATCGTTGCCACCGAAATTGTCCAAAAAATGCCAAATATTATTCCTATAATTGAGCCAATTGCCTTCATTCCCGATGGGCCTCTGCCGGGTTTTATACTTTTCAATTTATGTTACCCCGCTTACTAAAAATTTACAGCCATTGTTACAGTAGTTCCAACGCCAACTTCACTTTGCAAATCAAACTCATCAGTATACTTTTTCATATTAGGCAAGCCCATACCTGCGCCAAAGCCAAGGCTTCGAACTTCGTCGGGCGCTGTCGAATAACCCTCGCTCATTGCAAGTGCTATGTCGGCAATGCCGGGGCCGTCGTCTTTTAACACCATGTTCACGGTACTGCCGTCAATGCAAACGTCAATTTCACCGCCGTTTGCGTGTATAACAAGGTTTATTTCGCCCTCGTAAAGTGCAATAGCCACTTTGCGCACGGCATCTGCCGGTATACCCAGCTGTTTTAAGCGCTTTTTAAGGTCTGCGCTTGCCTCACCCGCACGTGTAAAATCGTCGCCGGGCACGTTGTAGTGCAGTGTTATATTTTCCATTATGCTCTCTCCCCGCCACGCAGGCCTTTTTCATAAAGCAGCCCACATGCAGAGAACATTGTGTGCTCTGTGCAAATAACTGCAATGTCTCTGTCTTTTGCAAGGTTTAAAATATTCTCGTCGGGCACTTTACCACGCACAAATAAAATGCACAAAATATCCATCATGTCGGCCGTGCGCACAACTTGAGGGTTGTTTAGGCCTGTAATAAGTACGCCTTGGTCTTTCACATAAGCAAGAACATCGCTCATCATATCGCTGCCACATGCGCCGTGAATTTCTTTTGATAAATCTGTGCCCTCTGTTAAAACTTTTGCATCTAAAATGTCGCAAATTTCTTTAATTGTCATAATGTTAAAGTTCCCTTTCGATTAACTGTGTTTAATAAATTATAAAGCAATAAGTTTAAAAGGGCAATACCTTTTAACTTATATATAAAATATATAAGGCGAAACACCGTGTTTTTTTATGTTTTGCCATAAATTGATATATAAAATTTGGAACTTTGCACAATTTTTTTGTTAATTTTTCTACAAAGTTTTTAATTTTATTGTTAAAAATTTATCGAAAAATTCATAATAATCTGTTATAATTAGTAACAGCGCCCTTTTAAAAGTGGCGCATATACAAAACAGGAGGCAGTAATAGTATGAGGCGTTTTTCTACTGTGCCATTTGCAGGCACAAAAGAGCAAGAGGCAAAATTGCGCAACTGGCTGAAAGCCAACAAAGATATGCCGGGCGTTGCAATGTCTGCACTGCAACAAGCACAAGATATTTACGGCTATTTGCCGATAGAGGTGCAACGCATGATTGCAGATTCTATTGACAAACCACTTGCGGAAATTTACGGCATAGCAACATTTTACTCACAATTTAGCTTAACACCGAAGGGTAAGTACAAAATTAACGTATGTCTTGGAACAGCTTGCTATGTTAAAGGTAGCGGCAAAATTTTTGAAAGACTCGAAACAAAACTGAAAATTAAAGGCGGCGAATGTACGCAAGACGGCAAGTTCAGCCTTGATGCATGTCGCTGTATCGGTGCGTGTGGCCTTGCACCGGTACTTACAATTAACGAAGATGTTTACGGCCGTTTGACGGGCGAAGAGCTCGACGAAATGCTTGCAAAATACAAAGTTTAGTAGGCGGTTTTTTTAACCGTATATTACGCAAAAAGGTGTAGTTTATGCAAGAATTATCTATGAATGTGCTTGATATAGCGCAAAATTCGGTTGCGGCAGGCGCAAGCCTTGTTTTTATAACGCTAAAGTTCGACACAGACAAAAGCACACTGCTTTTGAAAATTGACGACGATGGCAAAGGCATACCGCCCGAAATGCTAAAGAATATCACAGACCCGTTTGTAACTTCACGCACTACAAGAAAAGTTGGCCTCGGCTTGCCGTTTTTGAAAATGGCGGCAGAGATGACGGGCGGACATATGGACATAAAAAGCGAAGTGGGTAAGGGCACGAAAGTGCGCGCCACGTTTACAACAGGGCACATAGACCTTGCGCCAATAGGCGACATGGCAAGCACTGTTGCAACGCTTATACAGTGCAACCCGCACATGGATTTTGTGTATACCGTAACATGTGACGGCGAGAGTTTTTGCGCCGACACGCGCGAGATAAAACAGGTGCTTGACGGTGTTTCCGTAGAGAGCCCTGAAATAGCACTGTGGCTTAAAGATTTCTTGCATGAAAACACACAGCCAATATTAAAAAGGAGTAACGCAATATGAAAAGCTTACAAGAGCTTGCCGCACTACGCGACAAGATGAAACAAACAGTTAATACTCGTGAGGCTACAGAAAACACAACACGCGTTGTTGTGGGCATGGCAACATGCGGCATAGCGGCAGGCGCACGCCCTGTTTTGAACGAGTTTACACAGCAAGTAGCAAAGGCAGAACTGCCGGTAGTAGTAACACAAACAGGGTGCATTGGCATTTGCCAGTTCGAGCCCGTTGTTGAAGTGTATGAGACAGGCAAAGAAAAAGTAACTTATGTTAAAATGACAGCTGACAAAGTAAAACAAATAGTGGACGAGCACCTTAAAGGTGGCCAGCCCGTAGTTGAATTTACAATCGGCGCCATTAAAAATTAAGGAGGAGATAGCAAATGTTTAGAAGTCATGTTATGGTTTGCGGCGGCACAGGCTGCGCTTCCTCCGGCAGTGAAAAGATTATTCAAAAGTTTGAGAGTGAAATTAAATCTTCACATTTAGAGGAAGAAGTTAAAGTTGTGCGCACAGGCTGTTTTGGCCTATGTGCACTTGGCCCCATTGTGGTTATTTACCCCGAGGCAAGTTTTTACAGCAATGTAAATATAGACGACGTAGAGGAAATTGTTACAGAGCACCTTTTGAAAGGCCGCCCTGTTAAACGCCTACTTTACGATGAAACAGTTAACGACGACAACACAATTAAAAGCCTTGATGAAACTGCTTTCTACAAAAAGCAAGTTCGCATTGCGCTTCGCAATTGCGGCGTTATTAACCCGGAGAGCATTGACGAGTACATAGGCTTTGACGGCTACCAAGCTTTGGGTAAAGTTTTAACAGAAATGAAACCCGAAGACGTTGTTAAATGTATTACAGAATCAGGCCTTCGCGGTAGAGGCGGCGGCGGTTTCCCCACAGGTTTAAAATGGAAATTTGCCGCAGGTGCACAGGGCGACCAAAAATACGTATGTTGTAACGCCGACGAAGGCGACCCCGGTGCGTTTATGGACAGAAGCGTTCTAGAGGGCGACCCACACGTGCTAATTGAAGCTATGGCAATTGCCGCTTATGCAATTGGCGCAAACATGGGTTACGTTTACGTTAGGGCAGAGTACCCAATTGCCGTTGACCGCTTGCAAAAAGCTATTATAGACGCTAGAGAGTATGGCTTACTAGGTAAAGATATTTTCAGCACAGGCTTTGATTTTGACTTAGAGATTAAACTCGGCGCAGGCGCTTTCGTTTGCGGTGAGGAGACAGCGCTTCTTGAATCAATAGAGGGCAACCGTGGCGAGCCACGCCCACGCCCACCGTTCCCTGCTGTTAAAGGTTTGTTTGGCAAGCCAACAATTCTTAACAACGTTGAAACATACGCAAACGTTCCGCGCATTATTATGAACGGCGCAGAGTGGTTTGCAAGCATGGGCACAGAGAAGAGCAAAGGCACAAAAGTTTTCGCTCTTGGCGGCAAAATTAACAACACAGGCCTTGTTGAAATACCAATGGGTACAA
>CAYJHA010000106.1:0-8101 GCA_964369785.1 uncultured Bacteroides sp. | reverse complement strand
GGGCGGCCGATGACCACCCCTACATTTTGTTTGATGACGGTGCATTGTTATTTTGTGTGAGCTCTTTTGCTGCGTTTTCGGGGCGGGAAACCCGTCCCCTACAAAATCTGCTCTCAAATCTTTAATTTCTAGCACCCACGCGCCCCAGCGCCCAAAATACACCAAACACGCATAAATTAGCCGCCACAATTGTGCTACCTACCGGCGTACCAAAAACAATTGAGATAATAATGCCAAAAAAAGCACATGCTACCGCTATAATTGACGACGACAGTATTACAGACTTAAACGTTTTAAAAACTCGCATTGACGCAAGCGCCGGAAAAACAACCAGAGCACTTATTAAAAGGGAGCCCACTAAATTCATTGCAATTACAATAACTGCCGCTATTGTAACGGCAATAATCATATTGTATAAATCCGCTTTTATTCCGGTAGCTTTCGCAAAACTCTCGTCAAATGTAACTGAAAATATCTTGTTGTAGAACAATATAAATATGCTTATTACTGCTATTGAAAGCACAACGCTTGTTAAAACATCAAAATCTGTAAGTGTTAATATTGATGTTGAGCCAAACAACGTTGTGCATACGTCACCGGCTAAATTGGTTGATACAGCGAATATATTCATAAGCAGATAGCCCACGGCAAGCGAGCCGACAGACATCATTGCAATAGCGGCGTCGCCGTTTATTTTTGTGTTTTGCCCTATTCGCAAAAGTATAATGGCGCTTATTGCCGTTATTGGGAAAACAAGTATTTCTTGGTTAGTCATTTTCAAAACAGAGGCAATTGCAATGGCACCAAACGCTATGTGAGACAGCCCGTCCCCTATGTAAGACAGCCTTTTCAGCACAAGCGTTGCCCCCAAAAGCGAAGAGCAAAACGCCACCAAAACACCAACTATAAATGCACGCACTACAAACGCATACGATAAATATTCTATCAATGTATCTGTCAGCATAAGTTGCCCTCCTCGTATGCTTTTACTGTCATGCAATTAACGCCGCAATTATTTAGGCATAAAACATATTTAGCGTCTGCAATAACATCTTTTAGGTTGTGCGTTATCATTATTACTGTAATGCCCTCTTTATTCAAAACGTTAATAAGCTTGTAAAATTCTGCTGTTGTTGCAACGTCAAGGCCCGCTGTCGGCTCGTCTAAAAGCAGAACTTTATTTGTTGCACACAGCGCACGTGCCAAAAGCACCCTTTGCTGTTGGCCGCCTGAAAGCTCACTGTAACTTCGCTTTTTCAAATCGTAAATATTTAATTTTTTTAGCATGTCATTTGCAAGCTTCTTTTCTGCTTTGTTATAAAACGGGCGAAAACCCGTTCTATTCAAACAGCCCGAAATTACAACTTCGTATACAGAGGCCGGAAAATCTCTTTGCACTTGTGTTTGCTGTGGCAGGTAGCCTACATCTACCGCTTTAAGCCCCTCACCCATTGTAATTTCGCCCTCAATAGGCGGCAGCAAGCCCAAAATTGTTTTTATTAGCGTGCTTTTTCCTGCGCCATTATCGCCTACAACACAAACGTATGCACCCGAAGGTATTGTGAAGTTTATGTTGGAGTGCAGTGGCGTGTTATTGTAGCCAACAGAGAGGTTTTTGCAAATTATTTCCATTTTTTATTAATCCCTTTCATGGAGAATGCTGTGGACGACTTTTCTAACTACCGATAAAATTAGTTGACCGCCACAGCGTTTTGCGCCCTGTAAATCTATAATAAAATTATGTAGTAGATTTTAATTATATGGCAAATTTTTACTGTGCAAGCGCAATTTTTATTGTCTCTAAATTCTCTTCCATTATGCTTAAATATGTTGCACCCTCGTCAACTTGGCTTTGAGTAACTGATTGCATTGAGTGCAATACAAGAATTTCGCTGTCGTTGTCTTCACTATTTTCGTTAACTGTCTCGGCAAGTTCAATAAGGCCTCCGTCAAGTACAAGTAGAGTGTTAACATCAAGCTCGTTCACTTTGTCTGTTAAAAACATTATTGTTTCAACGCTTGCCTCTGTCTCGGCAGAGCACCCTTGGAAAGCTGCAAAGTAATTAACATCGTAGTCCATCATCATGTAAAGGAACGGGAACCTGTCGGCAAAAATAAGTGTGTCTCTGTCGCCATTTGCTATTGCGCTTTCGTATTCGCTGTTTAATGTATTCAACTTCTCTACATAAGTTTGTGTGTTAGTTGCATACGTTTCGGCATTTTCAGCGTCAATCTCTGCAAGTGCGTTGCCAATTAAGCCGCACGCCATAGCTGCGTTGTTAAGCGAGAGCCAAATATGCTCATCCTCGTGTGCAGCATGTGCTTCATCTTCTTCGTGTGCGTGCTCGTCCTCTTCGTAGGTGTGCTCGTCCTCTTCGTGTACGTGCTCGTCCTCTTCATGTACGTGCTCGTCTTCTTCGTGGGCGTGCTCGTCCTCTTCGTGGGCGTGCTCGTCTTCTTCGTGGGCGTGCTCATCGTCATGGGCGTGGTCGTGTTCATCCACTTGCATGCCCTCAACCAGCACTTCGTCTACCACAACATCACCAAGGCTTTCAATTATATTTAAAGCCACGAAATTTTCATTTAGAGGTTCTTTTGTAATATCTTCAACCCAAAGGTGCGAGTGACCACCGTTATAAATAAATAGGTCTGCTGAAATTACCATCGTTATATCTTGAACGCTAGGCTCATAGCTGTGCAAGTCTACGCCTGTGCCCATCAGCAACGTCACATCAAAGTTTTCCGCTTCATCACCCAAAATTTCCATTACCCAGTCGTACTCGTGAAAAGTTGACGTTACAACTTTTAATTTACCGGCCTCTTCTTGCTGTGCCTGCTGTGTTTCAGCTTCGCTTTGTGTTGCACAAGCAGACAGCAACATTGCGCCTGCCAAAACAAGCGCACTTAACCTTTTGCTTTTCATTTATTATATACTCTCCCTTTAATTAATCAGCCGCATTAATTTGCGAACAGTTTTCACATTTGCCATATAAAAATGGTGCTGTGTTGCTAATTGAAAACCCCATTTCGTCTTTTGCAATGTTAATAATCATTGTTGAAACGTGTTTGTTTAAATGGTACGTGTTTTCACAGCTTTCACACTTTAAATGAATTACACCCACACAGCTATGTGGGTTTACGTAGTGATAAAACGCCTCCGGGCGTTTATTGTCTATAACCTTGCAAATCAGCCCCTCACCCTCCATAATTTTTAGGTTGCGGTAAATTGCACTTATGCTTATATCGTCACCGCCGCATATTTTAAGTATATCTGCTGCCGAAAACGACTGATGTGTGCTGTTTTTAAAAATATCAAGCAATTTTTGGCGCTGTTCTGTTTGGTACTTGCTCATAAATCTTTAAAATTCCTTTCAAAGCAATTTGAGAATGATTTGCAAATTGATTATATAACATTTGTATAAATTTGTCAAGCTGCTTTTGTTTGTAGTAAAATAAAAAACCGTTATAATTTGTTGCTACAAATTATAACGGTTTAGTCCTGCGCGTTCGCGTCTTTCATTTCTCTAAGCTTCGTCATCTTATATTCCACTGCGAACCTTGCGTTTTGCGAGTTTTCATAGAAAACTTTTTTAATTCGTTCCAAAACAATTTTGCAACAGCTCTCAGAATTAATGTGCGGCAATAAAAGTGCGTATGTAAATATGCTTTGGCGGCTTATTGCGTCACCTGTGCGTAAGTTTTGCTTTAAAATTTCACAAAGGCGCCCCATAGCTTTGTCTGTTTCAATTGTAGTAACCAGTGCACCGGGCGTTTGTATTCGCACCAGCGCAATGTAAACCGACGCATCAAGCCTATTTAGGTCGCGCATATATAGCCTATATATGTATTTAAAAATTGAATAATCGCACACAAGTGCGCCGTCGTCAATCTCTTCTTCTGTTTTTAATTCATCGCAAATTTCTATTATATTATCGCTTGCTTGCTTTTCGTGTGTTAGTAGCACTTCGTAAAAGGCTATAAGCTGTTTTGGCAGTTCTGTGCCAAAGTAAATATTATATAAGTTCACCACATTTTCATACTGTGTTAGTGCCTGTGTCGGCCTGTTTAAGTTAAGCAGTGCCTGCATGAAAATTATGTTCACATCAATGTCGAGCGGTGTTTTTTCAATAGCTGTTTTAGTAATGCGTACAACTTCGTTGTAAAGCTTGTCCCTATTCAATTCTTCTGCGTATTGCTGTACGGCATTTAGGAACATCTTGCTGTAAAACGCGCGTTTTTCCGTTAGCCATTTAGCTTCGCCCAATGTTGAAAACATTTCGCCTGCATACAGGTAAATTATACTTTCAAAGCTTTGGCGTTTTGCGCTACTAGGTGTGTTTTCTTGCGTTGCGTTTTGGTATTCGTTTTGCATAGTTGCAAAGTCAACATCTACTTGCTTTGATAAAACTAATTTGCATTTATTGTTTTCATGCTCAATGCATTGTGCCAGGTTGTATGGGGCAAGGTCGCTTTTTAAAGCGATAATCGCTGAATTAACGGCATCAACGGCATCAATTTCTTCTATGCCGGCACACAAAACGCCTGCTAGCTCGTTTATAGTAACTGCTTCGTTAATTTTTGCTACTAGGTACTGAAGCAACATTGCTTTTTTTGAGCCTATGCCAATTTTTTTAACTATATTCTCGCCGTTAACAAGCAGTTTAAACTCGTCGAACGTAATAATACTAACCGTTTGTGCCACGTTTGCCCCCTTTCTAAAATTGAAGGGGCTGTGCAAAAACACTTCATTTTGAGCGTTTTACACAGCCCCTTTTTGCTGTTAATTATTTTTGTGCGTTTTACTGTTTAATTATGCAAAATTCTCTGCATCAAAGTCTTGGTCTTCATCGCTATACTTAACGTTCTTTTTGCTTAGTGTAGCAACTACTACCTGTGCTATTGCTATTGCGGCCATTAGCCATGTCCAATCGTCAACAATTGTCATCGGTAAGGTCATGTCTTCTGTTAGTATAAATACTATTATTGCCACAACTGCAGGTATAATGCTTATCAGCCTCATAACGCCCCTGTTTTTAACTTCTTGCTTCTCGTCTTCAGTTTCGGCTTTTTCCATTTCTCTTTGTTGCTCGCTCTCTGTCTCGTCTTTCTTCTTAGCGAAGTAGTTGATTAGAAGAACTATTGTAATAAAGCTTGTAACTATTGTGAGGATTAAGTTTAGAAGTGCCCATGCAGCGCCTGATGCTAGCGGTAGCTCTGTTTCTTCAATTGTATCTACTAGCGGTGGCTCTGTTTCAGGCAAGTCAATTATAGGTTCGTCAGGTACTTCAGGTGTTGGCGGTTCCGGTGTAGGCGGTGTTGGTGGTTCCGGTGGTGTAGGTGGTGTAGGTGGAACCGGTGGTACCGGCGGTGCTGCTGCCTCTGTAATTACTACGTCGCCGTTAATAAGCGTTACAACGTAGTTAGAGTTTGCTGTGTACAGTGGCTCAATAACGCCTAAGTGCGAACCCACGGGGTCGCCCACGAACCATGATACGCGCTGTGCGCCCAGTGTTCCAAGGTCGCCTTGTGTTACAAGTGAACCCGATGAAACGTAGCTGTTAACCGGTGGGTCTATTGCTGTGTTAAGCTTTGTAAAGCCTGTTGCTGTTAGTGTAATTGGGCGTGGGTCTACTCTAAAGTCGCCCGGTGTTGTGTTAATTGTATAGTTGCCTGTTACGTCTACACCGTGTGCATCAACAAGTGTTGCTGTTGGAACAAGAACACCTGTGTAAATTGGGTTTGCTGTTGTATTTGCGTCTGTGTGCAAGTTTGTAAAGCCAGGTTGACCCGGTGCATTTGTTCTTGTAACATTTACTTCAAGTGTATCTGCAATACCAAGTTGTGCATTGTTTGCAGGTGTGCCGCTTGTAACTTCATAAGCCCATGTGCCATTTGTTGCGGCAACTGCATTTGCGTTAGCTGTAATTAATTGGCTTGTTGAGTCTGTATAGCCGTAAGTTTTGAAGAAATCTTCAGCTGTTAGTTCTATAACAAGCGGTTTAATAGTAAAGTTGCCTGGTGTTTGTGATACGATATTATAGTTTCCTAATTTGCTTGCCGTTGGATTAGCTGCATTAGCAATTACAATCGTACCTTGCTCTACTGTAAGAACATCTGCATACGCTGCAACGTTACCTTGTGCGTCTCTTAAAACATCTTCTTCAACACGTGCACCCGGAGTTAAGCCGTTTCTTACAATATTAAGCGAAATTTCATCGCCATTCTCAAGGCCTGCTACTGTATAGCCAAAGTGAGTGTTGTGTGTCGCATCTTTTTCACCTGTTACGTTTAGTGTTGAAAGTGTGCTTACATCATCGAGTGTTGCATAGAATTTCTCGTAATCGAGCACTGTTATTGTTAAGTCTTTTTGGCTAATTGTGAATAGGCCGGCAACAGTATCAACTGTATAGTTTGTTGTGTTAAAGTGGCCTGTATAGTTAACTTGGTCAATTGACGGAACAATAACATTTCTATATGTGCCTGCATCGTTTTGGGTAGCAGCATTTGTACGTGTTACTGTAACTGCGCCATAACCGTCGTCTATGCCGTCGCCGTCGCCGTCAGCTACTGAGCCCGCTGTTATCATGTAGCCAAATGGGTCAACAGGTGTTTCTACAAAGCCGTTAACTTGTTGCGTTGCTAAAAGAACACTGTCTGCGTCATCTTGGCCGTAAGTTTTGCCATAGTCGCCAGCTGTGAATCGAATTAGGCGTGGGTTAATTGTAAAGTCTGCTGTATTGCCTGTGAATACATAGTTGCTGTTAGGTATTGCAATTTTTGCAACAAGTACATTGCTGTAAGTGTCTGCATAGAAATCAAGGCCATTTACATCCAATGGGTTTGTTGGGTTTGTTGGGTTTGTGCTTGCAATACGCTCAACATATACGCCCATCGCAGGAATGTCGTTTTGCCATGTAGTCGGGTCCATAACGCTTGTGTTGCTTGGGTTGTCAATTATCGCGCTTTGTAGCCCGTAAGATGTTGTAAGTGTGCCAAAGCCTAATGTCGGGTCTGAATCACCGTATGTTTTGCTGTCATCTACAGGTGTTGCGCTAATTGGCCTTGGTGTAACAGTTACGTTAACTGTGCCCAAAACAGGTGTAAAGCCTGAAACTGTTACTCGGTAATCATAATCTTGGTTAATTACATCAATTGAAGACGGACGGTCTACGCTCCATGTAGTTTCAGTTGGTAATTTGTACTCAATTGTTACTGTTCTTGTGCCTTGGCTTTGGCCTTGTGCCCAAACAACTTCTGCAAATGCCTCATGGTCTACGCCGTTAAACATAATGTTAACGTCAGTGTCTCGAACAACAAATGCTGCGTTGCCAACAACTAAGTCGCCGCTTACTAGTGTAACAATATAGTTGTTAAGTGCTGTGTTAGTTGCAGTTTGGTCATAGCTTATGTCGTATAGGCCTGTTTCGTCTGTGCCTGCATTAATTAGGCCTTGAACGTATGTGTCACTTTTGTTCTCATCTGAAACAAAGTTAAACAGTGCCTCGTCTGAGTCAAGCATATCATATATACCTGCAACACCCGTTTTTTCAATGCTCTCTACTTTAACTTGACCCGAGTATAGAGAATCTGACATCAATACGCCTTGCGGCACTGAAACGTCAGCTGCTGTTACTGTAATAGGTAGTGGGTTAATTGTGAAGTTACCGGGGTATGCATCTACAATTATAAAGTTTGCATTGTCTGCATAAATGTCGTGTAGGTTTTCTTGTATAAGTACACCGTCATAGGCAATTACATTGCCGTTTGAGTCTACTCTAACATTGTTTTCTGAAGCGTTGCTGCGAACTATTGTGTTTTGACCAACAACAGTGTACCATGTTAATTGTTGTTCTAAAGTGACATTGCTAGTAGGAAGTGTAGTATAAGTAGTTCTAACAGCGGAATTCAGTGCAATTGCACTGTAATCGTATTCCTCTTTAGTCTCCGGTGAAGTAACAACTTGTGCATATGATGAAGTAAGGTCAGTTACTGTTAGAAACCTTCCTGTTTTCTCAAGTGCAAATGGATTTGGGTCGTCATCACGGTAAGTTTTATCGTCGTCTGCTATTTGCACTGCAACAGGGCGTGGTAAAACTGTAAC
>CAYJHA010000105.1:1581-8150 GCA_964369785.1 uncultured Bacteroides sp. | reverse complement strand
GGGGCAAGTTTCCGCTGCCCATTTCAATAATAATATTACATATCATCAAAAAAATCAAAACTTTGCTGTGCAAATGGTTTGTGCACTTTGTCTTTTTCGCTCAGCTTTATTTCACAGCCCACGTCAGGCCAGTTTATGTTCAGCGTCTCGTCGCACCACAAAACACCGCCCTCTGCTGAGTGGTTATAGTAATCAGAGCATTTATACGTAAACTCTGCCTCGTCGCTTAAAACTAAAAAGCCGTGCGCAAAGCCCTTTGGCACAAAAAGCTGTTTTTTGTTTTGTGCGCTTAAAGTTACACCAACCCATTTGCCAAAAGTAGCACTGTTTTTGCGGCAATCAACAGCTACGTCAAACACCTCGCCCGATAATATTCGCACAAGCTTGCCCTGTGTGTTCTCTTTTTGAAAGTGAAGCCCACGCAAAACGCCCTTTGTGCTTTTGCTGTGGTTGTCTTGCACAAAAACGTCTGTAATGCCTGCTTTTGCAAACTCTTCGGCCTGGTATGTCTCCATAAAAAAGCCTCTGTCGTCGCCAAAAACAGTGGGTTCAACAATAATAACTTCGGGTATTTCTGTTTTTATAAATTTAAATTTATCCATTTTGTGTGCTTCCTTGAAATTTAATTTAAAAGTAAACGCAACGCAATAAGGCCAATAACTTGCCGTTTACGTTTTGTATGCAGTTACGGCTTTATATTATAACATATATGGGTAAAAATAACAAGTTTTCGGATTGTGTGCATTAAAAATAATTTTAACGTGAAAACGTAGGGAATACATTGTATGCATTCCGAACATAAACAGCAGAATAATATTAAAAATATTCATTGCAATTTTAAGGTGCGGCACGCATAAAATGCGTGCCCTACAAAATATTACACATTGGCTCAAAAATTAATTTTAGCCCAACAAACTATCGGCGCTTGTGTCTATTATTTCTTGCAAAATCATTGCGTCCATTTTGTAAACAGTGTTACTGTGCGCTTGCTTTACGTAGTAGGTGCCGTCTTCTGCTATGCCGCCAACCTGTAAGCTTTGCGATATATCTGCGCCGTCATAGTCGGTTGCAGTTATGTCAAGCGTAAAAAACGGCGCTAAAAGCCCGTATGTTTCAAGCTCGCTATCGCTTGCGTTGTAATGCGCACACTCTGTGTAATATATAGACACAAGGCTGTGAATTAATATGCTTGCAGGGTCGCTCTCGGCGTAAAATTGCTCGCTTTGCGTTGTAACAAGGTACTTTACGGGCTCTGTGCCGCTTTGTACTTCATCAGTTGTTGTGCTGTTTGTTTCGCCGCCGCTTTGCGCTGAGCTTTCGCGCTCAATTTTAACGGTGTAATCATCACCGCTTGCAAAATTAAACTGCACAGCGCTAATTTGCGCTGTGCCGGTAACAGGCCACACCTCGGGCTCTATAAGCGACAGCACATCTTTGTCGAACGCAATAACAGTGTCGGCTTTTACTGTGTACATATCGCTGTGGCCGCTCACCGTCATGTAAGTGTCTGTTGTGTAGGCATTTATATCGCCAAAAACAAGCACTGTTTCAACATTGCCGTTTGCCGCTTGCGCTGTAATTGTGACAGTGTTGAAAGGCTCATCAAAGCCGTATTCCTCGGCGGCCATTAAGTTTTCGCTAACTTTTGCTGTGGCATACAGTGGGCTAATGGCGTTTAACATTGTTTGAACAGCGCCGCTGTTTAACGGAAACTCGCTGTCGCCCTCAAGTTGCCAAGTATCGCCCACTTTAACAAGTGTGTAGCCGCCGTTTGCCTCAGCGCTTATTTTTTCAACGCTGTTGCCGCCGCTAAAAACAACTATATTTTCAGCAGAATTATTACCTGTATTTGCAAAAACCGCAAAAATTACATACGCTAAAATAAGCGCAAGCGCCACACAAAGCATTATAAATAAATTGCGTTTTTTAGCCATTTACCTGCGCCTCCGTGTGTACCAAACACCAAAGCCGACAGCCAAAATTATTAGTGGAACAATAGCTGTAAACACAATGCCCCACAAGTTGGCAAAGCTTTCGGGCACTGTTAATGTTTCAACAGTAAGCGGCTTTGCCTCAAGCGAAACACCTTTTTCAAAACCGGTGCAGTAGCTTATAATATTAATGAAAAAACTGCGGTTTGCACCCGACACAAGTGCGTCCATGTCATCATCGGCAAAGCCGCTTGAAGCAAGCCACACAAATTTTGCACCGTTTTCAACATTCTCGCTCAAAACAGCCACGTCAAACGGGCCTGCTTCGTCCTCGGGGTCTTGCTGTGTAGTGCTGTCTGTGTATGCGTCGGCTTTTATAAATGATGACTGTGTTGTAGTTAACAACGGGTAAATTACAAGGTTTGTCGGTATATTATCTACTGCTTTTATGCCGTGCGCCAGCGGTGCTACTATAAAGCTACCAAGCGAGGGCTGTGTTATCTCATGCGGCACAACTTCAGGCAGCAAAAAGTGGGGGTACTCGTTTATATGATAATCGCCGTCACCCTCAAAAATTATTCCGTCTTGCGACATTAACCCGTATTCTTTCGCAAGCGCTTCAAGGTTTGGCATAGGGTACTCTTGCGTGTTATACTCGCCAAAGTTTGTAAGAAATATTACACTGCCGCCGCCGTTCATATAGGCGCTTATCATGTCTGCTTCATCTGCGGTAAAATCAGACAGCGGCGCGTTGACAAACACAAGGTTTGCGTCAGACGGCACACCGCCTTGTGTAGCCAAATCAAGCGGCTGTACCTCAATATTTGCGCCTGCAAGGCTTTGGATATACGCGTCAGACAAAATTATCTCGCCGTGTCCTTCAGTGGTGTACACTGTTGGTAAATCTTGCGTTGTAGCGTATAAAATAGCGCTTGTAATGCTGTCCTCGCCGGCAAAGTTCGTAGTTTGTGTATATGTTAATTCATCGTATGTTTGCGTGTAAAGCTCGCTTGAATTTATAACGCGCACTTTGCCGCTTTGCCCCTCTACAATAATACTGCCCACGGCAACTTCAGCGCCGTATGCCGCGCCAAATGTTGGGTTTAAAATTGTATCCACATGGCGCACGCTAATTTGCGGCGTAAGTTCAGCGTATTTTTCAAGTAAAGATGTTATTGCAATATCTTCGTGCCCTGTTATAGTAAGGTAATAAATTTGCACGTTTTCTTCCAAATTGCTAAGCGTTTGCGTTGTTTGCGCAGATAAGCTGAAAATTCGCGCGTCGGTAAAATCAAGCTTAGTGTAATTTGACGGTATTAAGCTAAAAAGCAAATTTACAGCTACTACTATTGCAACCATAAGTGCTGAAAAAGCACCTGCATAAGCGCCGTTTTTAGCGGCGCGAGAATTCAATGTAACAGTAAAAAACTGTTTGCTGTTATTAATGGTTTTTTTAAAAAAATTAATTTTTTACACCTCATTTCAAGCCGGTAGCTTACTGAACAATTTGCTGTTCAGTAAATTATCATTATACTTGCTATTAAATGTGCAGTCAACAAATTTCAAACAGTTTTCACAATTTAAACATGTAAAAACTTATAAAAAAACCGCACTTGTTGTTTTTTTAATTTTGTGCTATAATTGCTATAATTATTGTATTTTTGGGGGTAGCCTTAATGGATTTTATATTATCTGTCAGCAGGGGTTTGCCTGCGGCGGTGTCTCAAGGGCTTATTTATGGCATACTTGCAATAGGTGTTTACATAACGTATAGAATACTTGATTTTGCCGACTTGACGGTAGACTCAACGCTCTCAACGGGCGGTGCTGTTAGCGCAGTTCTTATTATTAGCGGTATGCACCCACTTTTAACACTTGTTTTTGCTATAATGGCAGGTATGTGTGCAGGCGCTGTAACAGGCTTTTTCAACACAAAACTTGGCATTCAGCCAATTTTAGCGGGTATTTTAACACAGCTTGCATTTTTTGCCGTTAATATGCGTATATTAGGTAGAGCAAACGTTGGCTTAAATATGCAGCCAACAATAATATCGCTGGGTAATATACCTATGGCAATTTTAACGGGTGTTATTTTTGCCGTTATAATAGTAATAGTTTTATATTGGTTTTTCGGCACAGAAATTGGAAGTGCCATACGTGCCACAGGTGATAACCGCAAAATGGTGCGTGCACAGGGCGTTAACACAAACAGCATGAAAATGGTAGGTTTAATTATATCAAACGGCCTTGTGGGGCTTGCCGGCGCATTGCTTGCACAGTATAACGGCGTTGCAGACGTTAACAACGGGCGCGGCGCAATTGTTATTGGCCTTGCAAGCGTTATAGTGGGCGAGGTTGTTATTGGCAAAAAGCTAAACTTTGCGTTTAAGCTTGCAGGTATTTTTATAGGTAGCATACTTTATGCATCTGTTACGGTTGTTGTGCTGCAAATGAACATACGAACAGACGACTTAAGGCTGTTTAACGCGCTTGTTATTGCAACGGCGCTTGGTATACCGCACTTGCGCAAGAAATACGGCAAGGTTAATGTTAATTCAGCGGCAGGCAAAAAACAAGCACTTGCAAGCGGCACAGAAACAGAACTTAACATTGAGCAAGAAGATACACAAAGCGAGGAGGAATAGCGCATGTTAAACGTGGAGAGCATAAGCAAAACATTTAACGCCGGAACAGTTAATGAAAAATGCGCTATTGATAACTTGTCGTTTAAGCTTAACGACGGCGATTTTGTTACTGTTATAGGCGGCAACGGCGCAGGTAAATCTACATTTTTAAATTTGCTTGCAGGCGTTTATATACCGGACTGCGGAAAAATTATACTAGACAACACAGACATTACAAAACAGCCCGAATTTGTACGTGCTAAAATGCTGGGTAGGGTGTTTCAAGACCCTATGATGGGCACAGCAGGCAACATGGGCATTGACGAAAACCTTGCAATGGCATACAGGCGCGGCAAAAAGCGCTCACTCTCATGGGGCATTAAGGGCGAGGAGAAAGAACTTTATAAACAAAGGCTTGAAATGCTGGGGCTTGGGCTTGAAGACAGAATGTCGAGCAAAGTAAGGCTTTTATCGGGCGGGCAGCGCCAGGCAATTACACTGCTTATGGCAACACTGCAAAAACCGCGCCTTTTGCTTTTAGACGAGCACACAGCCGCACTTGACCCAAAGACAGCGGCAAAAGTGCTTGAAATAACGGAAAAAATTGTGGGCGAGCAAAAACTGACAACAATGATGGTAACGCACAACATGCGAGACGCTATTCGCCACGGAAACCGCCTTATAATGATGAACGGCGGCAAAATTATTTTTGATGTTGCGAACGAGGAAAAAAGCAAGCTGACAGTTGCAGACTTACTGCAAAAATTTGAAGAGGCAAGCGGCGGCGAGCTGGCAAACGACAGAATGTTGCTTGCTTAAGTAGAATTTTATTATCCCTAAATGTGTGGGAGAGCACCTTTAAAAAAGCGGCAATACAAGAAAGGCAAAGGTAAAAAAAGTGGCAAAAAATAATAGTTTTAGTTTTAGTAATATTTCAAAATGGCCGGGGCTGTTTAAAAAACTGCCTAAGCGCCAAAAAAATGCAGTGTTTATGCTGTGCGGTTGCACAGTGTCTTTCCTGCTTGTAACAATTGTAGGCACAACGCTTATTTTTGGCACGGGTGGAAGCGAACAGGCAACGTCTGAAAGCCAAGCACAAACCGGCGATGGCTTGCAGGCAGATTATGACAAAGACGAAAATGCAATAGACACCGAAGAGTACGAGGGCGTTATATTGCAACTTACAACAGACGGCGGACAAAATTACATGGACGAAACGCTGTTTGTAGGGGATTCGAATACAGTTGGCCTTTACGAAATATATGGGCTTGTAGACCTTGAAAACTACATGGGCAAAGTGGGTATGACTGTTGAGGGTGCCTCCACAGTTCAGTGCGTATTTTTTGAAAATGACGTTAAAGTGTACACAATACCCGATGCAATTAAGAAAGTGCAGCCCAGGCGCATAGTGCTAACATTTGGCACAAATAACGCCGACGGCAACACAAGCACTGACAGCTTTATTGACAGCTATGAGGCGCTTATAACTACGCTTAAACAAAGCTATGAGTATATGGATATTATAGTAAGCGCAATACCGCCAAAAGGGCAAACAAGTGATTACCCGAACGTTAGCCAGAACACAATTGACGTTTTTAATAGCGCGCTGGTAGACATGTGCGAGAGGCTTGACTTGCCGTTTTTAAACATAGCGGAAACGCTGAAAGACGACACGACAGGCTACATTAACCCGAACTATATTTCGGCGGACGGCTTGCATTTAAACGAAATGGGTGGCATGGCGTGGCTTTCATACGCACGTATGCACATGCTTGACACAGAGGACATGCGCCCGACACTTACAAGCATACCGGAACGCAGAGATCCACCTGCACCTGTTGCCGGCACGCCTGTGCCTGCTACATGCACAGAAAACGGCTACACACCGTATGAGCACTGGGACGGTACAATTGAACAGCGTGACATAGTGGAAGCGCTGGGGCATGAGTATGATGAGAACGGTATTTGCATACGTTGCGGCGTGAAAGACCCTGATTTTGTGGCGTCGAGTTCG
>CAYJHA010000105.1:0-1481 GCA_964369785.1 uncultured Bacteroides sp. | reverse complement strand
AACAAGGAGCAAAAACATGAACATCACCGTATTAGGCTGTGGGCGCTGGGGCTCGTTTTTAGCATGGTATCACAGCCGAAACGGTGATGTTATGCTTTACGGGCGCAGTGGCTCGCACAGTTTTGAAGAGCTTAACAGCACACGCAAAAACGAATATGTTACGCTTACAGACAACATAAAAACAACAGATAATTTAAAAACTGCAATTGAGTATTCAAACAAAATTATACTTGCAATAAGTGCACAGCACTTGCGAAGTTTAGCAAAGCAACTAAACGCACTTGATATAAACGGTAAAACGTTTATACTGTGCATGAAAGGGCTTGAGGCAAACACAGGGCAAAGGCTTACGCAGGTGCTAAAAAGCGAAGTTACACAAAAAATAAACGTAGCCGTGTGGGTGGGCCCCGGCCACGTGCAAGACTTTGTAAACGGCATACCAAACTGCCAAGTGGTGGACTCAGACGACGCGCAAGTAGTAGAGGACATTGTGCAAGAGATGAGTACCGACCTAATTCGCCTTTACAAGGGCGGCGACATTGTGGGCACAGAGCTTGGCGCCGCGGCGAAAAACGTTGTTGGCATTGCCGCCGGCATGTTAGACGGAAAAAACCTCTCTAGCCTAAAAGGCGCTTTAATGGCGCGTGGCGCACGTGAAATTGCACGCTTAATGCACGCAATGGGCGCAAACGAGCTGTCTGCCTACGGGCTTTGCCATTTGGGAGACTATGAGGCGACGCTTTTTTCAAAGCACAGCCACAACAGAAGCTTTGGCGAGGCGTTTATAAAAGGCGAGGAATTAAACGTGCTTGCTGAGGGTGTTGAAACGGTGAAAGCGCTTGTTGTGCTTAGCGAAAAACATGGTGTAGATTTGCCAATTTGCAGTGCAGTTTATAAAATTGTACATGAAAACCAAAACTCTGACGAAGTTTTACAAGAGCTTTTTACAAGAAGCGTAAAAAAAGAATTCGATTTATATTATTAATAGGTAAAAAATTTAATATCGGCGCATACAATATATATTATAGGTGTTATTAGGCAGTAAACTTTTTGCTTTGCCGCACACCGCAAACTTGCATATAAGTTTGTAGACTAAATGCTGTACAACAATGCACAAAATGCACTGTTAACACAGCGGAATGGAGTATTGTATGAGCCGATTTTTTTGTGACAACAACGATGATATTAAAAGCGAAATAAAAAAAGAAAACGAGCATTCGGTTAAAAATGAGTGGCGTGTGGGAAGTAGCACTTACAGTGCGTGGAATATGTTGGAGAAGAGTGCGCAAAGCCCACTCAAAAGCATACCAATTGTTGGAAAAGAGCAAAGCACAACACAGCCCTGTGTACTTATAAGTAATATGAATGATAGTAGGGCACAATTCACCGATACCGCACAAGCAATTACTAATGAACCTTTATATTATAATGTGAGTAGCAGATGTGAGCTTGAAGAAGTTGTTGATTTGCCAAAAATTTTT
>CAYJHA010000104.1:0-8165 GCA_964369785.1 uncultured Bacteroides sp. | reverse complement strand
TTTTTTAAATTTAACCATATAACAAGTTTTATTCGCTTGTTTTTATTTAGCCTCTGTGTTATTAGCGCCAAACATGTTAAAGCGGAACAGTTTGCTTTGGTCTTCAACATTTGTGCACTCAAGCTTTGCGTTTGCAATGCTTCCGCCCTCAACAAGCTTTGTAAAGCCTATAAGCTGGCAAAGTTTGCTTTTTAAATTCAAGCGGTCGCCCTCCGGTGTAACCATAAAAACCTCGCCTGTGCATGTTGCAAGAACATCGTTAAATTCTTTAAAGTCAATATTGTTTAAATCGATAGAAGACATAATAAATCCTCCCTTTCTTTTGTTAAAAAATGTTTAATATACAATGTATGTAAAAGCTTAAGCATTCCGTGTTTTCGCATAGTGTTTTATACAAGTAACACTTAAGCTATGTGTACAGTATAACATAAAATTTGGCAATGTCAACAATAATGTTGAAATATTTTTGTGACATGTTACAATTTGTTGAACATTGTCAAAAAATATATGCGCAGTATAAAAAAAGTATAAAACATTGCTGTATTAGGCAAATGTACATTGATGTTATTGCACTAAAATATTCATAGTGTCACCACCGCAAGCACTCCGTTTAGTATTTGAACCCGAATGCTAAACTGAATGGCTTGCTTATTTTTTGCCTAATAGCAGTTCTGCACCACGCCAAACCTCGCAAAGCTCTTGCACAGCTTTTGGAATTTGCTCGGGCGTAAGCCCACCGTAACCAAGCACCATGCCACGCTTAATGTGCGCACTAAGCGCTGTTTCGCTGTTTTCGCCGTAGCCACACATTGCAAAAACACGTATGCCACGCTTTGCGGCAGTTTGTGCAATTAGCGTTTCAAGCTCTGCCGTGGGGGTGCTTAAAAGCGCTTTAGTTTGAAGCACAATGTGCAAGCCTGTGTGGTTCCCTTTTATAATTACATCAGGGCCAAAATTCTTGTGTATATTGTTTATAAGCTCGTCGCGCCGTTTTTTGTACTGCGTTTTAAGGCGTGCAAGGTGGCGTGCAAAGTAGCCGCCTTTAATAAATTTATAAAGCGTCTGCTGTTCAAAACGGCTTACCGTGCAAGAATAGTTGCCAAAAAGCACTTCAAACTTTTGTAAAAGCGGCAGTGGCAATGCCATGTACGCAATTCTAATTGCAGGTGCAATGCTTTTTGAAAATGTACTTATATAAATAACATTTTCGCCTTCGGCTAGGCCTTGAAGCGCCGGAAGCGGCTTGCCGTCGAACCGAAATTCACTGTTGTAGTCATCTTCTATAATAAAACGTGCGCCATTGCCGTGCCTTGCCCAATCAAGAAGCGCTGTTCTTCGCCCTATTGGCATTGTTACACCTGTGGGGAACTGGTGGCTTGGCGTTATATATGCAAGGCTTGCCGCGCTTTTTTCAAGGTGCTCTGCGCTCATTCCAAATTCGTCAACTTGTATTTTTATAACATTTGCACCACTGTTTTTCAGTATATTAGCCGCGCGGTTATAGCCGGGGTTTTCAACGGCAAATGTGCTTTTAATAAACATACGTGCAAGTAAACTTAAAAGGTACTCGATACCTGCACCTACTATAATTTGGCTAGGCTCGCATTTGGCGCCGCGGAACTCTTTTAAATGGCTTGAAATGGCACTGCGAAGCTCAAAGTCTCCATGGTTGTGCCCGTGGTTTAAAATGTCGGGGCTTTCGGCAAAAACCTCTTTTTGCAAGTTGCACCATGTTTTGTATGGGAACAGCGAAGTGTCAATACCTGCTGTGCCAAAGTTGTACTTTACTTGTACATCAGCGCACTTGCTTGTTTGTTTTTCGCCTGTTTCATCATGGCGTATGTTAACCATTCCATTTTGTTCATTGCCATGCAAAGAATTTCCTCTTTTTATATTACCCTTGCCCTTTTTTTCGCTTTGCACAAACGGGCGCTCGAAACGGCACACAGTGTAGCCGCTACGGGGTTTTGATGAAATGTACCCCTCAGCAAGTAGCATTTGATACGCTGTATCAACAGTGTTTACGCTAATATTTAAGTTTTCTGAAAGGCGGCGCTTGCTTGGCAGTTTTTCGCCTGTTTTTATTGCGCCTGTGCGTATATTCGTAGAAATATGCGTATACAGCTGGCGGTACAGCGGTGTTTTTCCACTAAAGTTTAATGTCAGGTTTTCCATCTAGCTCTCGCAATCTGATACCATAAATTATTTCTAAATTGGCTATTTTAATAGTATCACTTTTACTGTACTATTATTATACGCCATAAGTAGTGGCGCAGTCAACTTTATGTTGCAAAAAAGCATAGGGAACAAAGAGGGGATTTATAATGATTAGAGAGACTAAAACATTTACAATTAGAAAAATGGCAGTTACAGGCCTTTTGTGTGCGCTTGTGTTTATTTTCAGCTGGGTGCAAATACCAATAGGCAGTGTTGCACGTGTGCATTTGGGCAACGTGTTTTGCGCATTAAGCGGGCTTTTGTTTGGGCCGCTTACAGGTGGGCTTGCAGCCGGTTTTGGCAGTATGCTTTTCGATTTCACAAACCCTGCTTATATTGCAGAGAGCTGGATAACATTTTTAACAAAGTTTTGTTTGGGCTTTGTTGCAGGCTATATTGCACATTTTGGCAAAGATCACAAAACGCATTTGTCTAAAGATGTAGCGGCGGCTTTTGCCGGAAGTTTCACATATGTGTTGCTTTATCTGGCAAAATCGTTTATTATGATGTATTATATAGAGGGGCAAGCGCTTAGTGCTGTTAACGTTCAGCTTGTAACAAAAGGCGTAACAAGCGCAACAAACGCCGTTATGGCCGTTGTGTTTTCCGTAATGCTTGCCACTATGATACGCCCCGGGCTAAAAAAAGCTGATATTATTAAACATATATAAGAAGGGACAAAATATTGGAATATAATTTAATTGCACCGTGCTATTTTGGCACAGAGAGCAGTGCCGCATTTGACTTTAAGCGCATAGGCGGCAAAGATGTGAGCATAACAGACGGCAGGGTAAGCTTTAAAGGCGACGATGACGTTATAGCCGCGGCTAATATACAAAGCCGATGTGCAGAGCGTGTTTTAATACTGCTTAAAACGTTTAAAGCAACAACGTTTGACGAACTTTTTGACGGTGTGAGCGACATACCGTGGGAAGACATTATGCCCGAGGACGCAGAGTTCCCCGTTAAAGGCAGTAGCCTTTCAAGCACGCTTTCAAGTGTGCCTGCGTGCCAAAGTATTGTGAAAAAAGCAGTGGTAGAGCGCCTAAAACGCGGCCACGGCGTAAACTTTTTGCCCGAGACGGGTAAACTGCACAAACTGCGCTTTTCTATACGCAAAGACATAGCTGAAATTATGCTAGACACAAGCGGCGCCGGCCTGCACAAGCGTGGGTACAGAAAAAACAGCACAATTGCACCGCTTAAAGAAACGCTTGCCGCAACTATTGTTGATTTAGGGCGCATTTTCCACGACACAGTTGCGCAAGACCCATTTTGCGGCAGTGGCACAATTATGATAGAAGCTGCAATGAAAGCCATGAATATAGCGCCCGGGCTAAGGCGTATGTTTATTGCGCAAAATTATGAATTTATAAACGCAGACGTTTGGGCAAGGCAAAGAAAGCGCGCACTTGAAGAAGTAAAGCGCGATATAACATTCGAAGCAATAGGCTTTGACATTGACCCCGTTGCAATTGACATTGCAAAGACTAATGCAAAGCTAGCAGGCGTTGAAAACAGGTGCAAGTTTTTTGTGGCCGATGTGAAAGATTTTGCACCTGCAAGCGGCAGCATGATATTTACAAACCCACCGTACGGCGAGAGAATTGCAGACGTGCAAACAGCGTCGGAGCTTGAAAAAACGCTTGGTAAAGTTCTTCACGATAACCCTGTGAGAAGCTCGTATATAATTACATCGAACCCCGATTTTGAGGCAAATTTCGGCCAAAAGGCAAAGCGGCGCAGAAAGCTTTATAACGGCATGATACCGTGCCAGGTTTATATGTATTTTTAATATTAGAAAAAACTGTATTATTTTACTGTTTTTTTTACAACAAATGTGCTAAACCTTGTTAAATTTACTCTTGTATTATTTTACAAAAAATAATATAATGTTAAATGTGTAACAAAGTTTGGCACTTTTTATGTTTTGCAAAGTAAAATGTAAATATTAAAGTGTAAAAAACGCAAGAAAACACAAACGTACATGCAGTTAAAAATTTAGATAGCTTTCACACTATTTAATAAATAATAAATAACAAAAAAAGGAGCAATAAATACATGAGCACACTAGGCAAAAAAACAATAGACGATATTAATGTTAAAGGCAAGAAAGTTTTGGTGCGTTGCGATTTTAACGTACCTATGAAAGACGGCGAAATTACAAACGACAACAGAATAACAGCGGCGCTTCCCACAATTGAAAAGCTAATAAAAGACGGCGGGCGTTTAATACTTTGCAGCCATCTTGGTAAGCCGAAAAACGGCGCAGAGGAAAAATTCAGCCTTGCACCTGTTGCAGTGCGTTTGTCACAGCTTATTGGCAAAGAAGTTGCTTTTGCAAACGACGACAATGTTGTTGGCGAAAATGCAAAAAAAGCAGTTGAGGCTATGAATGACGGCGACGTTGTTCTTTTGCAAAATACACGCTTCAGGGCAGAAGAGACAAAGAACGTTGACACATTCAGCAAAGAGCTTGCAAGCCTTGCAGAAGTGTTTGTTAACGACGCTTTCGGCTCTGCACACAGGGCACACTGCTCAACAGCAGGCGTTACTGAGTATATTAAGCAAACTGCCGTTGGTTACCTTATGGGCAAAGAAATTGAGTACCTGGGCAACGCAGTTAATAACCCCGAGCGCCCGTTTGTAGCAATTTTGGGCGGCGCAAAAGTTGCCGATAAACTTAGCGTTATTGAGAACCTATTAAATAAAGTGGACACGCTTATAATTGGCGGCGGCATGGCTTACACATTCCTAAAAGCACAGGGCCTTGAAGTTGGTAAGTCTCTAATAGACAACGAAAAGCTTGACTACTGCAAAAGCATGTTAAAACAAGCAGAGGAAAAAGGCGTTAAATTGCTACTACCTGTTGACACAGCAGTTGCAAGCGCGTTTCCAAACCCAATTGACGCTGAAATTAGCGTAAATTATGTTGACGTTAAAAGCATAGGCAGTGACGTTATGGGCCTTGACATTGGCCCTGAGACAGAGACACTTTTTGCAAGTGCTGTAAGCAACGCAAAAACAGTTGTGTGGAATGGCCCTATGGGCGTTTTCGAGAACCCTGTTTTGTCAAAAGGCACAAAGTCGCTTGCTAAAGCACTTGCAAGCACAAGCGCAACTACTGTTATTGGTGGCGGCGATAGCGCAGCGGCTGTAATTCAGCTTGGATATGCAGACCAAATGACACATATTTCAACAGGCGGCGGCGCAAGCCTTGAGTACCTAGAGGGCAAAAAATTGCCGGGTATTGAGTGCATTGAGAACGACTAAATTTTAACGGAGGGTAAAAACTATGGATAAATCAAAACGCAAAGTAGTTATAGCAGGCAACTGGAAAATGAACAAAACGGCTAGCGAAACGAAAGAGATACTTGCACAAATGGCCGAGCTTGTTAAAAACGCACAGTGTGACGTTGTAATTTGCGCACCTTTCACAGGTTTGCAAGCGGCTGTTGAGGCGGCAAAAGGCACAAAAATTGAAATAGGCGCACAAAACGTGCACTTTGAAGAGAGCGGTGCATATACAGGTGAAATAAGCGCACAAATGCTGTGTGATTTGGGCGTTAAGTACGCTATAACAGGCCACTCAGAGCGCCGCCAGTATTTTGGCGAGACAGACGAAACTGTGAACTTGCGCACAAAGGCTGCTATTAACGCAGGCCTCACAGCAATTGTTTGCGTGGGCGAGAGCCTAGAGCAAAGAGAGCAAGGCGTTACAACAGAGCTTGTTCGCTTGCAAACAAAAGTTGCCCTGCGTGACATTACAGCAGAGCAAATGAAAAAAGTTATTATAGCATACGAGCCTGTTTGGGCTATTGGCACAGGCAGAACGGCAACGGCAGACCAAGCACAAGAAGTTTGCCTTGCAATTAGAGACGTTGTTGCAGAGCTGTACACAAAAGAAGTGGCACAGGCAACAACAATTCAATACGGCGGAAGCATGAACGCAGCTAACGCAGACGAACTGCTTTCAAAATATGACGTTGACGGCGGCCTTATTGGCGGTGCATCATTGAAACCGGCTGACTTTGCGGCAATTGTTACTGCAGGCAGTAAATAAGTATAAACAAAGATTAGCGTGAGAATTCACGCTAATCATTTTTTTCAAAACTATTTATATTATGCTCAGAATGGAGATTAGTGTGAAAAATCACACTAATCAATTATTATAAGGCGTGCCGTTAGAAACGGCACATGCCAAAAATCTCCATTCTGTACAAATTTTTTCAAAACTATTTATATTATGCTCAGAATGGAGATTAGTGTGAAAAATCACACTAATCAATTATTATAAGGCGTGCCGTTAGAAACGGCACATGCCAAAAATCTCCATTCTGTACAAATTTTTTCAAAACTATTTATATTATGCTCAGAATGGAGATTTATAACATGAAAAAACCTTTAATGCTCTGCATTTTAGACGGATATGGCTGTGCTGATAACGAGCCTTTTGGAAACGCTATTTTAAGCGCTAATAAGCCAAATTTAGACGAGCTTTTTAAAACGTGCCCACACACAACAATAGGTGCAAGCGGCATGGACGTTGGCCTGCCCGACGGGCAAATGGGCAACAGCGAAGTTGGCCACACAAATATAGGCGCAGGGCGCATTGTGTATCAAGAGCTTACACGTATAAGCAAAGCGATAAAAGACGGGGATTTCTTTGATAACGAAGCGCTAAACGGCGCAGTTGCAAGTGCAGTTAAAAACGGCAAAAGCTTGCATTTAGTGGGCCTTCTATCAGACGGCGGCGTGCATAGCCACAACGAGCACCTTTACGGCCTGCTTGAACTTGCGAAAAAAGCAGGGCTTACAAACGTATACGTTCACGCTATTATGGACGGGCGCGACGTGCCGCCGGACTCCGGCCTCGGCTTTGTGAAAGATTTAGAAGCTAAGATGAGCGAAATAGGCGTGGGCAAAATTGCCACCGTAACAGGGCGCTATTACGCAATGGACAGAGACAACCGCTGGGACCGCGTTGAAAAAGCGTATGGCGCAATGGTAGACGGCGTTGGCGACAAAGGCGAGCCCGTGCAAATTATGGAGCAAAGCTATAAAAACGACGTGACAGACGAGTTTGTAAACCCTGCTGTAACGTGCGAGGGTGGCAGAATTAGCGCAGGCGACAGCGTTGTATTCTTCAACTTCCGCCCCGACAGAGCGCGCGAAATTACACGCACGTTTGTAGACGACAGCTTTGACGGCTTTGAGAGAAAAAGCGGACGTTTGCCGCTTTACTATGTGTGCTTTACACAGTACGACGCAACAATGCCAAACGTACATGTGGCATTTAAGCCGCAAAGCCTTGATAACGTTCTGGGCGCTTACCTTGCACAAAACGGCAAAACACAGCTTCGCATAGCTGAAACAGAGAAATATGCACACGTTACATTCTTCTTTAATGGTGGCGTTGAAGCGCCGTTTGACGGCGAGCAAAGGGTGCTTGTAAACAGCCCGAAAGTTGCAACGTACGACTTGAAGCCCGAAATGAGCGCACACGAAGTGGCAGACGAGTGTGTTAAGTGCATAAACAGTGGCGAGTTTGATGTTATAATTTTAAACTTTGCAAACTGCGACATGGTTGGGCACACAGGCATTTTTGACGCAGCTGTTAAAGCTGTTGAAGCTGTTGACGAGTGCGTGGGTAAAGTATCAAAAGCAATGGAAAGCATGGGCGGCATTATGCTGCTAACGGCAGACCATGGCAACGCTGACAAAATGTATGACGGCAGTGCCGACAAGCCTTTTACAGCGCACACAACAAATGTAGTGCCGTTTTTGGTTAGTGGCATGGGCAACGTAAAACTGCGCGAGGGCGGCGTTCTTGCCGACATAGCACCTACTATGCTTAAATTAATGGGGCTTGAAGTTCCAAGTGAAATGACAGGAAACTCGATTATTTTATAATATTAAGCGCTTATTGAATAGGAATTTATTAAAAA
>CAYJHA010000103.1:5755-8175 GCA_964369785.1 uncultured Bacteroides sp. | reverse complement strand
GGCTAGCTCAAAATTTGTTCGCTTCAACCATGTCAAAACTATCTAAGGCCTTGAAGAAAAAGTTTAAACTTAAAAGTGAATAGTTTTGGTGTTGATTACGCGGCTAATTTAAAATTAAAAAAAGGGGAAAATATAATGTTTAGTAAATTTAAAGGAAAAAGTAAAAATAAGGGCTTCACGCTTGTTGAATTAATAATAGTTGTGGCCATAATTGCCGTGCTTGCAGCAGTTTTGGCGCCGCAGTATTTGCAATATGTTGAACGCTCTCGTGAGAGCAACGACTTGCAGATTGCAACGTCTATTATGCGTGCAGCAACAACAACAGTGGCAGACCCAATGGTGGGTGCGCCCTCTAACGCAACGTACACTATTACTTGGGGCACAACTGCTTCCACAGCCCCCACGTTTACCGTAACAGGTGGCTCAGCCACAGACGCCGCCGCAGTTGAAGCTTCTATTGAGAATATAATGGGCTGGACAGGCGGAAGCATTAACGAAGCGCAGTCTGCCGCGGGCAACAACGCAAACTTTGTGTTTACTGTAAACGTTGCAACAGGGCAAATAACAATTGCCGAAGACAGTGCTGTTTGGGAAACTACAATAGGCGTTAACCCTTAAACAGTGGCGGTGCAAGCACTGCCAATAGCGCGTGTACTGCCTAGCGCAGTATATTAATAAATAAAAGGTGTGTGCAACATTAATGTCACATGTTCCCTATATTACAATTGTGTTTATATTTGGCGCCGTAGTGGGTAGCTTTTGCAACGTTTGCGTTGTTCGCTTGCCAAAAAAAGAGGATATTGTACTAACGCCCTCGCACTGCACAAAATGCGGCACACGCCTGCGTTTCTATGAGCTTGTGCCGCTTTTAAGCTACGTTTCACAGCGCGGAAAATGCGGCACTTGCTGTGCAAAAATATCGGCGCAATATCCAATTGCAGAGCTTTTAAACGCTGTGCTGTGGGTGCTTGTTTACACTGTTTACGGCACGAAAGGTGATTATGTAAGCTTGGTTTTTGGGTGTATTTTTGCCGGTGCGCTGTTAACTGTTTCTATAATAGACATTAAAACATACGAAATACCGCCACAATTAACACTGTTTATAGCTTTGCTTGGCGTTTTCCATGCTTTTTTTAATTACAACAATTTTTATTTGCACTTAGTGGGGATGTGTGTGTTATTTGGCATACTCTATTTGCTTTTTGCACTGTCAAACGGCAAAGCAATTGGCGGCGGAGATGTTAAATTAATGGGTGCTTGCGGGCTTTTTTTGGGGCTTGCAAATGGTGTGTTGGCACTTGTTTTAGCGTGCTTTTTAGGCAGTATTATACATGTGCTTCTAATGCGCTTTTTCGGCGCAGGGCGTGTGCTTGCAATGGGGCCGTATATCTCAGCAGGAGCACTTATTTCATTTTTATACGGCGATGTAATAATAAATAAATATTTAAACTTTATAGGGTTTTAATAATGAGTAATAATGTATTAACAATTGAAATTAACGAGATATTCACTAAAATTTGCCTTGTAGTAAAAAAAAGCGGCGGTGTGAATATTGTGAAAAGCACATGTTTTACAACGCCGGAAAATTGTATTGACGACGGGCACATTCAAAACCCTGAAATTATAAGCGAAGCAATTTTGAACAAAATATCAAGCCCAAGAAGTGGTTTTGGCAATGTTAGGAATGCAATTTTTACACTTGCTTCGTCGAAAATAGTTAGCCGCAAAGTTTTTTTGCCGCCGGTTAAAGCAAATGCTTTGCGCCAAATTGTGCTTGCAAACGCACACGACTACTTCCCAATTGACTTAACAAATTACAGCGTGGCACACACTGTTGTGGAAAAAACAACAGGTAAAAACAGCGGCTATAACGTGCTTGTAAGTGCTGTGCCGAAAAACATTCCGGCTGGGTATGTGAAACTTGCACAGCTTGCAAATTTGCAAATTGAAAGCTTTGATTACAACTTAAACACCCAGTTTGAGCTGTTTAAAAAAATGAATATTAGCCACACGGTTATGTTTATTAGCATAGGTGTAAAGCAAAGCATTGCAACATTTATGTCGGGTAGTGCAATGCTTTTTCAGCGCATTATACCCATTGGCGCAAGCGATGTTATTGAATATGCTCAAAAATATACAGCACATACAAATTATAACAGTGGCGAGCATGAAAGCGAGCAATTACAAAAAAGTGGCATGGCGCAGTACAGCAACATTTTAGAAACAATTTCAATTTGCAAAAACAGCGATATAATGGCAAAAATTTTCACAGGTGAAACTTTTGCTGCCTGTGTGCAAAAGCTTTGCGGCGGCATTGAAAACGCCGCAGATATGTTTAAAACAACTTTTAAAAGTTATGATTTACACAGCGTTTTTCTTCTTGGAACATGCGGTGAATTTGCCGGCCTAAAAAGGGCAAT
>CAYJHA010000103.1:0-5655 GCA_964369785.1 uncultured Bacteroides sp. | reverse complement strand
TTCAATATTTTAATGTGCAAACACAAATTGATAAGGCCACAGAAGAATTAGCACAGCTTTCGCACGCTGAAACAATATACGACGATTATGTTTTGCACGGCGAAATACAAAACAGCCTTATTACAATTGAAAACCTTGCGAACAACAACTCATCAGAGTTGACGGCTTTTCTGGAAGAAATGGAGCAAAAAATGCCGCCGCAATTTTTATTGCTGTCTGCCACGTGCGACAATTTCGGCGTAACATTAAACGTGCAAACTTCTACTATGGAGCAAGCCGCCGCAGTGCTCACTCGCCTTAGAACTTTTAGCTCAATTTCTGAAATATCAACAAGTGGCTTTAGCGAAGCAACAAATGAACTTGGCGTGAAAATTACATCTTTTACAGTAGTTTGCGCATATGGCACGCAGTGAAACATGAAGTAAAAGCAAAACAGGAGCTAAGCTTGCAAAACAAGTTGAAATTAGGGCGTATTGAAACTACACATTAAATTTAGCACGAAAAAGCATGAAAACGGAGGGAATTATGGGCGCAAAATCACAAAACAAAAGGCTAATTTTTATACTGATAGGCGCTGTTGTTTTTTCAGCGCTTTTTGTGCTTGTTTATGCGCCCATGCAGGCAAGCATAAAACGTGCCGAGGGCGAGCTTGCAACGCTACAAGCAGACGTTTCATTGCTTAAAGACCTGAACGAGAACGCAGACGACTATGAACTAAAAACACAAAGCGCAAAGCAGTATATTGACGCACAAATGAGCAAATACCCAGCTGACATAAAAGAAGAGGACACGACAATGTGGGTTTTAAGCATTGAGAGCGCCACAAACAGCGAAATTACAAGCATTAACTTTTCGCCGCCAACTTCTGTTTTACAGTTTAAAGCGTTTATTAATGCGTCAGACGGCAACTACCTTTCAGACATGAGCGCTTTTGCAAAAACGTCGTCTTTTACAGGCACTTTTTCATATGAGGGAGCAAAAAATGTTATAGACATTATCTATTCATCAGATAATGCGGCAAGTATAGACAGCGTGAATTTAGCTTATGACGCATCGTCCTCACAGCTTTTAGCTACATTTAATGTGTCGCAGTATTATATAAGCTACCCCGGGGCAGTTTACAGCCCACCTTCGCTTGCCAATGTTGGCTACGGTGTGCAAAACCCGTTTCTAACATATTAGGTGCTTGCATATGTTTATTTTAAAAAAAACTGGAAGTTTTCGAAATTTTAACCGATGTAACGTTGGGTTTAGCCTTGTAGAAGTTTTGATGTCTATAACTGTTTTGTCAATTATTGTACTGCCGATAAGCAGTGTGTTCTTAAGCTCTGCAAATTTAACAGCACGCAGTGCAAAGCTGGACAGTGCGGTGCAGCTTGCACAAAACATAGCAGAGCAGCTTCAATCAATGCAACTTAACAGCATAGACGCAAGCTATAACGAAAGTGCGCCTATTTTAAGCGGCACACAGGGCGTTTTTGTAACGCCGAACTCAAACACCCCCGAGCATGACTACATTGCAGTTGATGAAGCTTCAACGCCTGCCCAAGGCGAATTTATTTATATAGAGTACAAAGGCGTTGCGGCTGGCACGGCAAGCTATAATGCTGTTGTTACAATAAGCAATAATAGCGACAATTACAACTACAACAGCATTAACAGCGCAGAGCTATTTGAAAGCATACCAATGGACTACGTAACAGCGCAATCACGCCGGCCGCAGTATGACACAGACGAAATGGCGTGGCAAGCCTTTTTAATTGAATGTGCGAATATGGGCTATGATGTAGCTGATGAGGAAGTGTTTAAACAGCGCGTTAGCACAAGTGCAAGTGCAGGTAAACTTACAACTTTTAACGTGGAAAACATTGAAAACAGTATGCATGTGACTGTAAATTATAACTATTCATTTGCGTACCCAGCGCCACAGGGCGGCGAAATTATAACACGCGGCGGTGAAATAATTACAAGCCAAAGCCACATGCAAAACCAAAATGCAGAGCTTTCACAAATAACACACAGCACACTATACACATGGCCAAATAGTAATAATAATGCAACTGCACAGGCAACTTTAACACCGCCAAAAGGGGTAAAGCTGCCCGAAAGTGAAGATGAACTTACCGCTTTTTATTTAATGTACTACCCTTGGTATTACACAAAAGATGAATTTGTTATTAATAATTATAGCGATATACCGCTGAATTTACTACTTGTAAAACAGCGAGACAGCACAATACCGCAAAGCGAATTATACGTAAAAGAAATTAATTACAAGCCCAGTGTAACAATAAATGAAAGCGAAAAAAGCACAATGCAAACAATACTTCACACTAACATGGGGCAAAATATTGAAAGCAGTACCGGTGGGCAAATTAATGTGCAGTACATCTTTGCCGCAACAACATTTGAGCCAAAAAGCATTGCCGAAAAAAAGTCTGCAAACAGAATGTATAGTATTACAGTGGAAATATTTGAAATTGACGAAACAGGGGAGAGTGCTTATAGCAGCGGCACTGTATATAAATTAACCTCCGCAAAATTGGAGTAAAATATGAACAATGGCTTTTGTAAAAAACCACACGCAAAAATTGCTGAGTGTAACAGTGGCGCAAGCTTAATAAGTGTTATAATATCAATGTTTTTTGTTACTGCGCTTGGTGGCACAATTTTGTATATGACGTATACAGGCTACCTTATAAAAGCAACGCACGAAAAAAGTGTTACACACAGCTATAAAACCGCAGAACTTATGGAGTTTATACGTGCAGGTTTCCAAAGCGCTGTCTCCGACAGTATTTTTGTGGCTTATAACACATCAATTACAAATTACAGCGATAATATTGCGCTATTTGAGAGCAGGCTAACCGAGGAATTGCTCGCCTGGGCAGTTGAAGACGGTGAGTTTGCAGGCGAAAATTTAGCGTATAAAAGTGGCACAGGCCTAAACGGAGAGAGCACTTACAGCTACAATTTGCAGGTTTTGGCATCATTTTTACTTCAAGCAGGCGTTGAGCCCGGTGATATTTATATTGACGAAGTTTCAGATTTATCTAAAATTAACGCACCTATACATTTAAGCGCAAACGTGCAAAGCGCGCAGGGCGGCATTATAGAAATAATTACAGGCGAAAAAATAGTTTTTGAGGGCGTAACCCTAACTTATTACGGCGGCGCAAATGCTAATGGCGGCGAAACAAGCTTAGCGGCCAATAATGTTTTGCAAGAAGCAATAAGCACTGATATAGTGATAAATATTCCTAATTTGTTTGAAAACGAAGCGAGCGGTGAAGTTAATATTGATTTTTTAAGCATAAGTGACTATGCAATTATTGCAAGCGAGGATTTAAATATAAATTTAAATTCGGCAGTTGTAAATGGTAGTGCCTATGCAAATTCAATTGTGCTAACCGCAGGTGGTAACACAGAAATTAGCGGCACTTTTATAACGCGAAACAGCCTTGAAATACCAACAAACCACGCCGTAACACTTAGCGAAAACAGCGCGCTTTGGGCGCAAAATATAACACTTGAAAACGGTGCAAGCTTAATAACAGCTTCTAATAGCGATGTTTTTGTGCAAAATGACCTTGCATTAAACGGCACTGCCGGCATTGCCGACATAAGCGGAAATTACTATGGCTTTGGCACAAGCACAGTGAACCCAATGCTAAGCAGTAGCATAATTGTAAATGGCGTAGGCTCCACTTTTAATGTGTCAAGTGCACAAAATGTTATGTTTTTTGGCAACAGCTTTGTTGTAGAACAGCAAAGCAATTCTATATATAATGAAATTTCAAACGATACCACTCAAAACAGCAGTGTTTTAATGGGAGAGTCCGTCTCCGCACGGCCAAGCCAGCTTGCATACCTTTTGCCAAGCACGCTGCTTCCTGTGGGCATAAGCACGAACCCACACATAATGCCTGCAAGCTCGCCTTTGCCAAGCACGTCTGAAATTAATACCTCTGCTCCAATTATTGGCGATAAATCGCTTGATTACTATGGTGCAACAGTTAAAACGCTAGCTTATAACCTTGCCGAAACAAACAGCAAAGCGGTGTACTTTTTTATTAATTTCAGCACGCCGGAGGCAGCAAGCACCTATTTTAAAGATTATTTCAGCCAAAATGAAACAAATGGCGAATTAACACAGTATATTGATGCATATGCAAATTTTAGCGAGCATGCACTTCAAATGCAAACACGTGGCTATGCAATTGAGCAAACAGCAAGCGGACAATATATTTTGCCTGAAATATTGCCTGTAAACGAAGATAATGCACTTTATATGCAAACAGTATATTCGCGGCTGTGCACAAGCCTTTCTAACAGCGAAACAACAGCAAACACACCGTACGACTATATTATAAATACAGCCGAAATTGAAAAGTTTGTGAACTCAAATGAAAATACATCTGAACATTTTGCGGCTTTGAGCGGCATATCAACACAAAACGCTGTGTTTGAATTTAAAAACAGTGAAAACAACACTGTAGCCCTTGTTATAAATAATGAGAATTCAACGCCTTTTGTGTTAAATACAGGCGAGTTTGAAAATGTAAGCTTGATTATTTCAAGCGGTGATGTCACTTTAAACAGAGCGTTTTCAGGGCTTATAATATCAAACGGCAACGTTACACTTGCCACAAACGGTGCAATAAGTGCAAATGCACAAAATGTGCACAGCGCAATTAATGCAGTACACACTGTTGATGGCACAGCAATAAAAAACTTGTTAACGGGCACTGCCGATATGGCGCTAAGCGGTGAAATAAACGCGGCAAATGCACTTAACATAGCAGATTTAGCAGTGTATGAAAACTGGTTTGCACGCTAGCTTATTTAAAAAGGGGTGCTTAAATGCCAAACTCAAAGGGCTTTACACTTGTGGAAGTAATAATAGTTGCCGCAATAATAGCCGTTTTGTCGTCTGTTTTAATTTCGGGCGTGTCTTTAGTTTCGTCGTCGGGGGCGGCGCAAAGCGTTAATGCAATATCATCAGCGCTCTCTTTCGCGCGTGTTAAAACTATGAGCGGTGAGCCTAGCGTTGAGCTTGTTATAAGCCTTGAAGAGGGCGGCTATTATTGCACCGTTTTTGCAAATGGAGAAGAGGCGCAAAAAGAAATGATAGCAGACACAGGTGCACAGCTTTTTTACACCGAAAGCAGCGGTGTGCCCACTTTTATAAGCAGTACAAACACTCTTGAAATAGCGTACGATATATCAGGTGCTTTAAGCAAACCAATTGAACTGCAAACTATTGAAATGCATGTGGGTAATACAGTATATGCAATAAAAATAACGGCCGAAACAGGCTTTCACGAAATTGTACAATCGGAGAAAATGAATGAATAATAAAGGTTTTTCGCTTGTTGAGCTTGTAATAGCCACTGCTGTTTCAAGTATAATTCTTTTAGGGCTAACAGCTTTTGTGGCTACAAGCTCACGTGTTTATGCCTCGCTTTACAATACAGCTGAATTGCAATATCAAGCGCAAATTGTTAAAGTGCAGTTGAAACAGCGCATTGCAAACTGTAACGGCGGCATATTTTACAGCCCCGGTGGCAATGTGTTAGGTATTGTCAATATAGAAAGTGACGGCACAAAAACAATATACTGCTACAAAGCGGAAGACAGCACGCTTTATTTTGG
>CAYJHA010000102.1:0-8289 GCA_964369785.1 uncultured Bacteroides sp. | reverse complement strand
GTCACAGAACTCCGACGCCATGTGTCGCACGTTCGAATCGTGTCAAGCGCGCCAGTCGAGAAGCTCGACACCAAATCCGCCCTTTAGCGTGTGCTAAAGGGTGTTTTTTGTGCCCGAGGGTTATGGGTATCTATTTTGTAACCTTAACACATCTTTGCGTGATAAAATAGATACCCTCTATTTTATCACGCTATTTTGTTGTATTTTGGCATTTTTACACTTTATGCTAAAATGCAATAAAAAAAGATGTCCAATAGATTAAGAGCAGTTTTCGCCATTTTGGTGATTACTGCTCTTTTTTTATTCAATTTTGAAAAAGGCTTAACACCAAGGGAGTAGTGCGCCCTTTTGTGTTTAGCAAGCTTAGCCAATAATAAGCCCAAATAAAAGCTGTTTATGGGCTTGTGCTTTTAAAGTCGCCTTCACAAAAGAACGCCTTTAAAATTTTCGTCATATTTTACAAAAATTCTCATTAATACACTCTGTAAGCCTCGCTTTTAAGCTGAGGCTTTTATTTTATTGTCAATTTAATACAGTAGTGGTATACTTAAATAAAATACAGCTAAAACACATAAAAACGGAGGGCGCTTTGAGAAAATACATAATTGTAGTTATAGCAACTGTGCTGATATTTGCAGGTTGTGCAAAAGCTGAAAAAACAGAAAATGATAATCAAACGGTGCCACAAGATGTAAATAGTTCATCTGCACAGGAAATAAGCGAAGAGGCCCAAGAGATAACCACAACATACCTAAACCTTGACAGCTACTTTGACAATGTTGATGGCACCGCTGTTTTTCTTACCGGTGATGGTAAGGAGTATATATATAATGAAGATATTGCAAATAACAGATATTCACCATATTCAACTTTCAAAATTGTTTCCACGCTTATAGGGCTTGACGAAGGAATTATAACTTCAAAAGATAGCACAATGACGTATGATGGCACTATATATTGGTATGACGCATGGAATGCCAATTTAAATTTAGAACAGGCCTTTAAAAATTCTTGCGTGTGGTATTATCATCAAATTATTTACACAATGTCACAGCAAACAGTGCAAGAGCATTTAAACTTGTTGAATTATGGCAACTTAGACATTTCACAGTTTAACGGCAACGCAAGCAACCCACAGGCTGACTTAAATGGCTTTTGGCTTTCATCATCGCTTGAAATTTCACCGCTGGAACAAGTTTATTTATTAAAAATGCTTTTTGAAGAACAAGCTTTTTATAGCACTGAACATATTGAGCTAGTAAAAGAGTTGATGAGCATAGAAGATATTAATGCTTATGGGAAAACCGGAAGCGGTGGCAACGAGAGTTGGTATGTAGGTTTTTTTGAGCACAACAATGAAAATATTTATTTTGCTACTTTTATTCAAGGTGAAGATGTTTCAGGGGCAAAAGCAAGAGAATTATCTATTTCAATTATTGAAAACTGGCATAGCGTATTAAATGGAATTTGATATTGTAAGCAAGCTCGCATTATGCTAAAATGCCTATGTAAGCTTACAACAAAATAACTGTTGAAAGGTGATAATTATGGAGGGTATGACTAATTACAAATGCAAAGCATGTGGGGGGAATGTTGCATTTAACCCTGCAACTCAAAAGCTTGTTTGCGGGCACTGCGGGGCTGAATATTCAAACCTTAATGAAGAGAAAAAAACACAGCTTTCAAACGAGAATTATAATAATTATGATTGTCTTTCTTGCGGGGCAAAACTAGTAGCAGATAAAATGACAATAGCAACAGAGTGTGCCTTTTGTGGGGCGAATGTAGTTTTAAGTGATAAATCTAATACATACACACAGCCCGAATATATATTGCCTTTCCTTATTAATAAAGAAAAAGCGATGAGTTTATTTCGTGAGTTTTGCAAGAAAGAGAAATTAACGCCCGGAGAAATTACAAAGCAGAGCAAAATTAGCAGAATGCAAGGCGTGTATGTGCCTACGTGGTTTTTTAGCGCAAATGCTGATAGCACACTGCAATATGAGTGCTCAACAGATGAAATTAAAGTAGTATCGGCAAAGAGAATTGCGAGGTTTTTTGATGTTGTAATGCGTGGGTTTGCAAGCTTTAGTAAAATTCCCGTAAATGCCAGCAGTTATGTAAACAGCAAATTTATTGAAACTATAGAGCCGTTTGAATGTGATAAATTGACGCCGTTTGACAATAAATATATAATGGGCTTTTTTGCCGATTACAGCGATATTTCAGCAGACAAATGCTTTAAAACCGCAGAAAACCGTATAGTAGAGTCTGTGTCTTCGCTTTGCAAAAAAATGATGAAAGGCTATGCAAAAATAAAGCTGAAAAATTCAAACGTTGAATATAATAATTATGAAAAAGCTAATGTGCTTGTGCCTGTATGGTTTTTAAATATTGATTATAAAAAGAAAAAATATTGCTTTACAATAAATGGCCAAACAGGTAAAATTGCAGGGGTATTGCCTATGAGTAATATTGCAAGGAAAATTATCCATATTTTAATGTCGGCGCTTATAATTGCAGTGCTTACAGCGCTTTCTTTGCTGACAGGCCCACTTAGTGCTGTTATTGTTTTTGCGGCAACTGTATTTTTCTCAGTGAAAAGTTATCGCACAAAAAAATTAGTTAATGATACTATATATTACTTAGACGGCCAAGTGAATGCCGATAAATATATTGCAAACAACTCGATTAATGTTAGCGAAAGCGGCACAACTTTTATAAGAGAAGAAGAGATTATTGAAAAAGAATAACAGTTATAAAAAACTTTGTAAAAGGGCAAAAATTTAATAATGCAGAATGTAAAATGCCCTCCGGCAGAAGCCGGAGGGCGTTTTTGATGCTGAACTTTTCAACTTTATGAATGCTAGAAGTTGAAACTTAAATTATTCAAATATTGGTTATACCGGTGGCGAAATTTGGCAAATTATACATTGCTTATTACCTTTGGGTTTTATTAACAACTTTGTGGTAGCAGAGGGTAAAAATGCACTTTCACAGTATGACAATTCTATTTTTTCATCATCTGCAATAATAGTAGCTTCGCCCTCTATTACAATAAGCAAACTGAATTTGAAAGCAAAGGTTAATTCAGTTTCTTTATAAATGCTAAGTTTGAAAATTTCAAAGCTTTTTGATATTTCAGAAGGTAGCAATAGTTCTTTTTTGCAATTAGCATCAGACAATAATTCTTGTGGTTTTACAAAAAAGTTCTCTTTAATTTGGCTAGAACTATACACAGTATAATTAAATATATTCATGCAAAATTCTAAAGATTTACCCATAAAGCGTGCTTGTTTTGGCACAATTATACCTTCGCGCTCAAATTCACAGCGCACTACTAAATCAGAGGGTTCCATAACTTCTATTAAAAACAGTCCCTCACCTATTGCGTGCGGCATCCCCCCCGGAATGTAAATCATATCACCCGAAGCAACCTTTATTTCATCAAACAAATAATCCATTTCGTCTATTTGTTGGTTTGCAACAATTTCAGCCCACTTTTCTTTGCTTATGTTTTTTTGAAAACCTAAACGTATATAAGATGAACTGTTATCACGAGTACCTAAAACATAATAACACTCGAATTTTCCATATTGAGAATTAAGGTGTTTATTCGCAAACTCTCTTGACGGGTGCGCTTGGGTATGTAAGCGCATAGAGGAATCAATAATTTTTGTTAAAAAGCCAAAATCAATGCCGTTTTTTTTGTAATGCGTATCACCTAAATAATAAACAGGGTCTTGAGATATTAAATCTAATAAATAGCCCTCAAAGCCGCCTATTTTTACAGTGCTTAAACCTTCGTTTTCAATTAAATTCATTCCGGGGTTTGAAGCCATTACAAGTGAAGCTATCCATTCTTCCGGCATATTATCGTCAATAGGGTTTTGCTCGCCATTAAGCGCTTTTAACGTTTTGCCACCTTGGTAATTTCGCCTTACACGGTTTTGGCTTAGCTTTATAATTTTTGGGTTCATTGTGTACTCCTGTAATGCAAGTTGAAATTTACAACGCTAAAACAGCAATTAAAGCAAATCTTGCCCACCGTTTACTTGTATAACTTCACCTGTAATAAATGAAGCACTTTCGCTTGCCAAGAAACAAACAACTTGCGCTACTTCTTCGGGTTGCCCTAAACGCTTAAGAAGTATGTTGTTTTTCCAAGAGTCGAATACCGCAGGGTTGCTTTGCCTTATGGCGTCATGGAAAGCTGTGTCGATAGTACCGGGCGAAACAGCATTAACACGAATATTATATTCTGCAAGATCTTTTGCAAGTGCACGTGTTAACAATAACACCGCACCTTTTGAAATGCCATAAATACCGGCACCGGGGCCACCTGCGTTCCAAGCAGCGTTAGAAGCGAAATTAATTACAGAGGCATTTTCGCCATTTTTCAAATATGGAATTGCTGCCCTTGTAGCAAAAAATGCACTGTCTAAGTTTAAAGCCATTACGTTGCGATAAAACGAGGTTTGCATGTCTTCAAAACGTGAGCGGCCACCTAAACCACCTGCGTTATTTACAAGCACATCAATACGGCCGTGTTTTTCGCCAATTTCTGTTACACCTTTAATAACTGCGTCTTCATTGCATACATCAAATTTTATATACTCGCAAGAAATATCAAGTGCCTCAAGCTCAGCAATTGCTGTTTTTGCTTGCTCGTCGTCTATTCCGTTAATGCATATATAATATCCCATTTTTCCAAGTTGTATAGCTGTTGCTTTGCCCATTCCGGCAGTTGCACCTGTTATTAATGCTACTTTTTTCATAATTTATTCTCCTTACTGTTACTCCATTAATTTGTTTATTTTAATTATTGCGGTCAATATCTTTTGTTTCCGTCTATGCATAAAGAAAAAGTTTTCCCATTATTGGTAAAATACAAATACACATCATGGCCTTGATCGTCTTTTATAGTTTCAATTGCATTGTATGTTTGGTTCTTCTTAGGCAATAAGCAACTTACAATAACATGGCTGGTAGCTTTTTCGGTAGTAAGTGAAAAATGCCAATGATTATCTAGGCCTATTAGTTCTTCTTCATCAACATCTAAAAACTCATCGGTTAAACTCACGTTTTTTATGCCCGAAGATACGTAAACAAATTCACAGTTAAGGCTTGCATTATTACCGCTTATTTTATAAACATTATCGTTATATGTGGGCTTGTATAAAGAATGCAAAAGATAAGACACATTGCATTTTTCATGTGTAGTTACATAATCAACTATTACAAAATAGCTATTATCAACAAAATGTATTTCTCTTATATAACTTTTCAATGTTAATAAATTTGATGAATATGCCTTAGTTGCATTTTCAATAACTGTAACACAGTTTGCTGTTTCAATTACATCAACAATTTCACCTGTGCACGTTAATTGCTTAGTTTTGTCCATTTGGTCATATTGCCCTTGATTGTTAATTAAAAGTGTGTTTTTAGATTTTGTCTTTTTTCGCCATTGTCTATGCATTGAGCTGTTAAACCCAATATAATAGCCACTTTCTATCAATAGTGGCTCGCCGTAGGCAAATAGTGTAATGGCGTTTTGATCCCCATGGCTATGGCTTACGCTACCGTACGGGCTACTTTTCGTTAGCAAAGCAATATGTTCTTTTTCATCATGCATATTGCTGTGCAATGCCACCCATCCAATATCTTTAAACCACTTTACATTACGGCCGCTTTTAGGTGGTATACTTTTTATAGGCTTATAATTATGCATATAAACCATTTCGTCAAAATAAAAATCCCACCAACCAATATTGAAAAAGCTTGTATCGTTGTATTGTTCTCTTTTTGCAACTTCTTCGAAATACCATTGATATTCGCTTTTTCCTGTAATTCCGGCATATTGTCTTATGTTAAATGCTGTTTTTAAATTTGGCTTTTCACCTAAATTAGATTGGTCGCCAAAACTATTTCTGTATGTATCATGCGAAAAGCAGTAAAGTGGAAAATCGCCGGTGTTTTGAAAAAAAGGCCTTTTGGTAATATCTATATTCATATAGTTTTTCAACAAATCCATTGCTTCAAGCAAATATGCCATACCTGTTGTCCAGTACATTCCGCCTTCTGACCAACCGCCCTCAACACTTCCCCATGGCGTGTATAAAACATTAAAATAGTTTATTGTATAGTTAAGCCAGTCTTCGGCCTCTTCGCAATGATTTAATAATGCTATGCAGCATGGAACAAGAACAGAAGACAACGAGCGTACAGCATGACTATCATATAAAGAATAGTGTATTTTAGAAGCCACAAGTGCGTGGTGCGCTATTTGCTTTGTTCTTTCATATAAAGTGCCATATATGGTTTGTTTTTGGGAATCGGTTAAATAATTATATAACCAGTCAAAGCCCCATGCAATTGCACTTGCAATTCTAAATGATGATTCATCATTGTAATCTCTGCCTGTTGTTCCGTTAATATCCCATTTTGCAACTTCAATTAAATCATTAATACTTTGATTAATGTAATCTTCGTTTTCTGTTATAACACCGGCTATTGATAAAAACCTTATGCGGTTATAAGCTGCTTGGCAATCAGTGAAATTTTGCCGCCAAAGCTTTATAACCCTTTTGTTTGATGGATAGGGTAGCGGTTCTTTTATCATAAGCTTGTTTACATGTTTTTTTACAGCGTGTTCCAAAAAAATATCAAAATTACAATAGCTTGGGTTTTTCTTTAGCTCGGCTTTAAAATTATCAAGCTGAGTATTGTTTAAAAATAGCCGTGGGTGGCTAAAATTCAAGGCTGAAAATCTATCACTATCGCTAGGTATTGCAGTATGTGGCAAGTTTTCTGTTATTGTAAATTTGCGAATTTTACTGTAAGTGTATTCGTTATTGCTTATGGTATATCTCCAAAAATAAACACCAACGTCTAATACAATATTAGGTGCAAAAAAATTATTCTTTATGTTTTCGAATTTAATAATATCGCTTTTAAAACTTTTGTCTTTAGATATTTCCAATACATAATTTTTGTTTGGCTCGTTTGCAGGTAGCCAGCAAAACCGCGGTGGGTTTTCAGTTATATTATTTTCATCAGGCAAATATTTTACTGTTAAAATTCCGCTTTTGGGCTCGTATAGTTTTTTCATAATGTTTAATCTTTCTTATATCCAAAGTTTGCTTGTTTCAACTACTGTCAAAGCTAACTTCGTCAAAAATATAAAATCTATCTTAACATTTATTTTTCTTGCATCATTAAGTCAATTATAACATCATCAGTTTGCTTCATACCCAAATTAGCTATTTCTGATATAGCTAACAGCGTTTCTTCTGCGTTATCTTGCACTATACCGTCGCCCGATTCAAAATATCTATTTTTTAAAGACATTTCAACTGAAAGAATTGCAGCATTAACTGCTGTTGAAATTTTCGCAGCACACGATGCTTTTGCGCCATCACAAACCATGCCGGATATATTAGCTAATACTGATGTCATAACCTGTTCAATGTCGCTTAGTTTTCCGCCATACATGTATATTATGCCGGCAGCTGAACCGGTAGCTGCGCTTACTACGCCACAAAATGCGGACAGCCTGCCTATTTTAGATTGCTGATAAATTGCCAACAAGTTGCTAAGGCATAAGGCACGATACAATTTTTCTGTACCTACTTTTAAATGCTTTGAATAAACTATTACAGGCATAGATGCTGTAATACCTTGGTTTCCGCTGCCCGAGTTTATAACAACCGGCATTTCACATCCGCCCATTCTTGCGTCAGAGCAAGCGGCGGTTGCGGCCTGTGCTAAAACTTTAACATCTTTGCTTGAAGCATAACTTTCATAAAGTGTTTTTCCCACGTTAGACCCATAAAAGTTGTTTAAGCCCTCATCTGAAATAGCCTGGTTAATATCAATTTGCCGTTGCAATATATCTGATATAACAGTTAAATCAATATTTTGAGAAAACTCATATATGTCTTTAATATTTAAAAAAGAAAAATCTTTTTTACTGTCATTAGTTTCAGCATCATTTTGGAAAATCAGCTCATTGTTCTTTACTATTTTTGTAATTTTAGTGTGTTGCTTCATAAGCTCTACAAGAACACTGTCGTCCTTATAAAACATTTCAATAATAATATGAAGTTTTTCTTTGCTATTTAGTGCAAGCTCTTTACAAACGCAATTGCCCAACATTTCTTTTGTTAATTCTATATGCTCTTGTGTCACATTCGATAAAACTTCTAATTTTTCATTTGGGTTTCCCCCCACGGCGCCTAAAATTGCAGCAGCAGAAATTCCTTTAAGGTTTTGGCTTTTAGGAAT
>CAYJHA010000101.1:0-8317 GCA_964369785.1 uncultured Bacteroides sp. | reverse complement strand
ACATTGGAAACCCGTCCCCTACAATGCGTATCGTGAATGTGTAACACGGTGCAAATTTGTGTCGTTTCGGGCAGCCAATGGCCGCCCCTACATTATTCCCTTTTGATTATGGGCAAATTTTTTATTTACATACAAAAAACAGCGAACGCAAAATAAAGAGGTGCATTGTTCGTAGCTGTTTGCAAAATTGCCTTTGCAAAATTTCTTTAAATCGGTAGTTCGCACACCTCGCACAGCTGTGTGTAAAGCGTGCTGTATTTATCGCACAAAAATCGTTGCTCTTTTTCAAAACAGTGCATTTCACTATGCTCTTCACATGGCACGTCACAAAGCGGCAAAGCAAGCGTAACTGTTGTGCCTACGCCCCAAACGCTCTCTGTCATAAGGCGGCCGCCAAAAACATCGCTGTACTTTTTCACAATAGCAAGCCCAAGGCCCAGTTTTGCATTATTTTCGCCGCAAAAGTCGCCCTCGCCATACGGGTCAAAAGACACAAACTCCTCAAACGCTTTCGTAGCTGCGGCAGGCTTTATGCCTTTTGATGTGTCGTGCACTTTTATAATTGCTTGCCCATTATTTTTGTACACACAAAAATTAATGTGCGCCCTTTCAGTTGCGTAAAGCAGGCTGTTAGCAATTATATTGCCTATGCACACATAAAAAAGCTCTTCATTTGCGTTTATATAAAGTGGCTCGCTTGTAATTTTAATCTCTATGTTCGCGCCGCTTTTTTTGCACACTTGCCGTGCGCTGTTTGTAAAATTAAACAGTGCATTTACAACGCAAAAAGGCGCTTTTTTCACTTCGCCTTTGCAAAGCTTTGCGTATGCATTTAAATTTTGTGCTGTGCGCAAAGTTTCATACGCCGCTTTTTCTATTTCGTCTATACAAGCAGCGTCGCATTTATTATGCTGTGCGCTAAAACGCACAGCGGGCAAAAGCGCCAGCATTTTTGCGCTTTTATCGCGCAGGTTCTCGCATATTTTTTCGGTGTGTTTATAATTCATTTATTGGGTTTCCTTGTATAATATTTGTCTTATTGTATGAAGTTTTAATAAATGTATTCAATTTTATGTATTTTTCGTTAAAAATTTATCATAGCACTTGAACTTGCCGCGTTTTTAATGTACAATATTCTAAACGGACACAGCATGGGCACATTGCTTTTTGCGGTTGCCTGTGTTAATTTAATTTTGTCTTTATGGGAGGATATTAAAATTATGGCAGTAAAAGTTGCAATTAATGGTTTTGGCCGCATTGGCCGCTTGGCATTCCGCCAAATGTTCACAGCAGAGGGCTACGAAGTAGTAGCAATTAACGACTTAACCAGCCCAAAAATGCTTGCACACCTTTTGAAATACGATACAGCACAAGGCCGCTATGACGGACACACTGTTGAGAGTGATGACACATCTATAACAGTTGACGGCAAAAGGATTGAAATTCTAGCAGAGAAAGACCCTGCAAACTTACCTTGGGGCAAAATTGGCGTTGACGTTGTTCTAGAGTGCACAGGCTTCTTCACAGCTAAAGCAAAATCTCAAGCACACATTGACGCAGGCGCACGTAAAGTTGTTATTTCTGCACCGGCAGGCACTGATTTGCCAACTGTTGTTTTCGGCGTTAACGAAGACATTCTAACAAGTGACGATACAATTATTTCTGCAGCTTCTTGCACAACAAACTGCCTTGCACCTATGGCTAAGGCTCTTAACGACAAATACCCTGTACAAAGCGGTATCATGACAACTGTTCACGCTTTCACAGGCGACCAAATGATACTTGACGGCCCACACCGCGGTGGAGATTTACGCCGTGCACGTGCAGGTGCTTCAAACATCGTTCCTAACTCAACAGGCGCTGCAAAAGCTATCGGCCTTGTTATTCCGGAACTTAACGGCAAACTAATCGGCTCTGCACAACGTGTTCCTGTTCCAACAGGCTCTACAACAATTCTTGTAGCTGTTGTTAAAGGCAAAGACGTTACTGTTGATAGCATTAACGACACAATGAAAGCTGCTGCTTCTGAGAGCTATGGCTACAACACAGACGCTATTGTTTCATCAGACGTTATTGGCATTAAATACGGTAGCCTTTTTGACGCAACACAAACAATGGTAACAAAAATTGATGATGATTCTTACCAAGTTCAAGTTGTTTCATGGTACGACAACGAGAACAGCTACACAAGCCAAATGGTTCGCACAATTAAATATTTCTCAGAACTTAAATAATATTGCTTGAAGTTTAGCAATAAATTTACAAGATTTTGGCACAATAGAACAGAACTCGTCAATTTGACGAATAGATGTAGGGGCGGTCCTGTGTGACCGCCCCTACAATTTTTGTGCATTATGACAATTATGTCACAGCCTTTTTTATATTAAATTGCTATACCCCTAAAATAGCGTTGCTCAAACTCGCAAAGTCTTTAAGTGTAAGTTGCTCGCCCCTTACGGCAGGCGGCAAGCTTGCCCTTGCCATTGCTTCAGCTACGTTAGCTTTTGGCAGTGCAAGGCCGCTACTTATTGCGTTCAGCGCCGTTTTCCTGCGCTGGCCAAATGCCGCACGCACCACTTGTTGCATGTGCAAATCATCTTGCACGCTAACAGGTGGCGTTTTTAACAGCGTAAGTTTTATTACACTGCTTGTTACTTTTGGTGGTGGGTAAAAGCTTCCGGGCTGTACGTCAAAAAGCAGCTGTGGCTCGCTGTAATATCTAACAGCGTATGTAATTGCGCCTGCATTTCGTGTGCCGGTATTTGCGCTAATTCTTTGCGCCACTTCCTTTTGCACCATAACAGTAATGTGCTCAATAGGTAGCTTTTCTTCCAGCAGTTTCATAATAATAGGGCTGGTTATGTAATAGGGCAAGTTTGCGCACACCGCCACTTTTAAGCCTTTAAACTCGTTTTCAATTATTTCGGCTATGTTAATTTTCAAAATATCGCCCAAAATAATTTTTACATTGTCGCACTCGCTTAATGTTTCACTTAAAAGTAACGGCAGACGTTCATCAACCTCTACCGCTACAACTTTAGCCGCTTTTGCGGCTATTTCTTTTGTTAAAACGCCAATGCCCGGGCCAATTTCAAGCACGCCAAATTCTTCATTTATGTCGCTTTCACGCACTATTTTAGGGCATATTCCCGCATTTACAATAAAATTTTGCCCAAAATTTTTGCTGAGGGAAAAGCCATGTTTTTCGCATATATTCTTAACCGTGTTTACATCGGTAAGTTGCAAAGCAAAACCTCGTTTCTTTTTGTGTTTAGGCGTGAATTCAGGCGGTGAATGCCCCCCTACTAACGTAGCTGTTGACAATGTATTGTAGGGACAACCCTTGCGGTTGTCCGCGTGCCATGCGGCAAGCACGGACAGGGGCAAGCCCTGTCCCTACACTAAAAATTAACCCTCACTGCTTTCTTCTTCGGCGCTGTCGTCTGTGCTTTGCGCTTCGCTGTCTGTTTCGCTGTCTGCCTCGCTGTCGCTGTCAGCAGAACTGTCGCTTTCACTCTCAGTAGCGCTTTCATCATCGGCGGCGCTGTCGCTCTCAGCATCACCGCCGCTATCGCTATCGGTAGTGTTCTGCTCGCTCTCGCTTTCACTTTGTGAGTTCACATTCTCTATTGTAAGGCCTTGTTGGTCGGCACTAACGCCCGAAAGCCTTAGCACGACCTCTTTTGCACGTTGCACTTGTGAATCTGTGTTCGGGCTCAAGTTGTAAAAGTTCTCTTGCTCGTCTTCTCTAAGCTGTGCTTCAATATCCGGCGTTATGCCAACGCCGTTAAACTCTTCGTTTTGTCCTGTCAAAATTATACCTATTGTATAACTTATTGCAGAACCGTCGCTTAACCTTACAGGCTCACTTTGTATGCTTCCCCTGCCGCTTGTTTGTTCACCTACAATTTGCCCAAGGCCAAAATCACGTATACCTGCAGCAAAAAGCTCTGCGCCTGCCGCTGTGCCGCTGTTTGTTAAAACAACAACAGGCACGTCAATTTGGTTTGCGTTATCTGAAATTTCAAGAACTTCTGCCGTGCCGTTTTTTGTAAGGCTATAACCCATTGGCCCTGATGGGCACAAAACGTCAAGCGCGTCAAGTGCGCTGTCCAGGCTTCCCCCGTCATTGTTACGCAAATCAATTACAAGGCCCGAAAGCCCTTGCGGCGCCGCTTTCATTTCATCAATTGCGGCCGTTAGCTCGCCCTGTGTTTGCACTGTAAAGTCAATTATTTTTATATAGCCAACAACTTCGTTTTCATTTTGTAAATACTCAACTGTGGGCGACTCGTACTGCCTGCGCTGTACGCTTGTCTCCCCTGACTGTGCCCCGGCAATATCGGCATAAACAAGCGATATTGTGCTTCCGTCTGTGCCGCTAAGCAGTGCATTTATTGTGGTAAGCGTTAAATTTTTAAGGTCTGTTCCGTCTATGGAAATAAGCGTGTAGCCGTTTGCAATTCCAAGGTCGAAAGCCGGCGAGTTTAGATAAGTGCGAATAACTTGTGGGTACATGTTTGCTTCTTTTATTATGTCAACGCCAATTCCTATATTCACGCCCGATTGTTCATTTAAATAGTTTACATACTGCTCTGCCGTGTAGTATCTGGCGTTAATGTCTTGAATTCCAGCCATATAGCCCGTGCCAAGCATGTCGTAAAGCATGTCGTTATTTATATCATAATATGCGTGTTCACGCACATCTTTATCTATTTCCGCCAATTTTTCATACTGTGTTTCCTTTTGGCGCACGCTTGCAACTGTGTCTTCAAAAAGGCTTTGCGAAAATATCATTGTTACTGAAAATGTAACTGTCATGGCAATTATAACAAGTGCAAGTGCAAGGTTAATGGATATTTTTCTGTTCATATGGTGGGGTTCCTTTCAAGGGGGGTGCTAAAATGAGGATGTTTAATAATAGTTTGTTTTTTGGGTAGCTATTTAATAATATAATATTATTAATGTTTATTTTGTCGGAATTTAATTTGTTGGGTGTGCGGTTTGCGGTTTGCCGCGTGGCAGGCGAGCACAGCTCGCCCCTACACCCTGTTTGCTTTTTCGTGCGTGCGGTTTGCCGCGCGCGGACGAGCACAGCTCGCCCCTACATCCTGTTTTTTCGTGCGTGCTACCGCCGCCTGTTCATGCCGCACAAATTTCTATATTTTAATAGTAAAGCGATGACACAACAGATTGGTCGAGATATAGCCTAGGGTCAACTGTTTGAGAGTTTAGGTTAACTTCAAAGTGCAAGTGGTTGCCTGTTGAGTTACCTGTTGAGCCAACTGCACCAATAGGCGTGCCCTTTGTAACGTAATCTCCTGCGGAAACATATAAAGCAGACATATGCCCGTAAATTGATACAAGCCCCGAGCCATGGTCTAGCTTAGCTGCCGTGCCGTAAGACCAGTGAAGGCTTGTTGAAACTTTGCCGTCTGCCGCGGCGTAAATTGTAACGCCGGCAGGTGCCGGCAAGTCTAGGCCTCTATGAATGTTAATAACACCGTATATTTCACGCACTACATTGTAGTCAGAGCTTATTCGCATATAGCCGGGAAGTGGCCATGAAAACAGGCCGCCGTCGTAAACAAAATCAAGGTCTGTTGCCGGCGCGGCAAAACTTAGCCATGTTTCTTGCGCAGCTTTGTACTGCTCTGCCAAATCTCCGTGCGCTGCCTCTTGTGCTTGAAGTGTCGCTTCAGAGGCGCTTAGCTCTGCGTTTGCTTGTTGCAGTGCACCTTGGTATTCTACACTTTTTGCGTCTAGCTGTGCCTGTGTGGCGGCAAGCTCGTCAAGCCTTATTTGTATCTCTGCCGCTTGCGCTTCAAGTTCTTCTTCTTCTCGCCTAAGCTGGTCAATAAGCTCTGTGTCGCTTATTGAAATTTGCTGTAAATTCTCTGTATAGCGAAGTGAATCTGCCACGCTTGTAACGCCGAGAAGTGTAGACATATCGTTGTCGTCTCTCGTTATGTACATAGCAACAAGTCGCTCTTCAAACAAATTTTTCGATTCGTTAAACTGCAAAACTTTCGCGGCAAGTTCTGCTTCTTTTTGCTCACGCGCTGTTTGCTGGTTTGCAATGTCTGTTTTCAAAAGCTCAATTTGGCTTGCAATTATGTTTGCCTGTTCTTGGTAGTAAGCCTGTGTGTTTTGCTGGCTTTCAATGTCCTCTTCAAGGCCTTCAATAGCTTCTTTAACGTTGTCAAGCTCATCTTGCAGCCTGTTCATCTCTGCAAGCGCTTCGCTTTGCGTCATTGTTTCCTCTTCGGGCTCCTCTGAGGTTTCAGCCGCTTCGCCGTCAGTGGCAGAAGTGTCTGTACTGTCAACATCGCTTGCAAATGCAACAATAATAGTTGGCACAAGTATGCTTATCATCATAATGCCGGCAAGAATTAAGCAGGCAATTCGCACAAATTTTCTTTGCATATTTATTCTCCCTTTTTATGTATGTTATAAAACGCTTTAGCTTAAGCATAGCAAATTACTACACTTTTAAATGCTTCCTTATGCTGTTAGAGCAACCCATGCTTCCTATAAAAATACCAAAAAGAACAAATGCACCTGCAAGCATTGGCATTATATATTCAAACGGCAACAAATTTTGTACAATTACATCGCTCCATGTCGACTCGGGTGACGTAGCTGTATAAATAAGCGCATAATAGCCGCCGCCCACAAATATTGTTGCAAGCAGGCCTGCAATTGCGCCCACTGTCATGCCCTCTACAAAAAACGGCAAGCGTATAAACGCATTTGTTGCGCCCACGTATTTCATTATATTAATTTCTTTGCGCCGTGCAAAAACAGTTAGCCTTATTGTGTTGCTTATTATAACAATAGACACTATGCCCAAAACGGCAACAATGCCCCAGCCCACGTATGAAACTACTTGCTGAATTTCCAAAAGCACGTCTGATAAATCTTCCGGCACGCTTATTTTGTAAGTATAACCGCCCACAATAGTTGTAATTTCATTAACTGTCTCGTCAAGCAGTGCAAGGTCTGAAACTTTTGCACGAAGTGACGCCGGCAATGGGTTTTCACTTGCGGCGTTGTTTTCATACGGCTCAAGCAAATCTGCATTTTCGCCCATAAAAACTTTCATCTCTTGCAGTGCCATGTCTTTTGTTATGTACTCGCAAGAAGAAATGTTTTCAAGCGTCTCTACTGCCACGCGAAGGTCATAAGCCGTTTGCTCCGGTGTATCGTCTGCAAGGTACACTTCAACAACATTTTGGCTGCTTAAATATTCAACGTAACTGTTAACGTTTAAGTTCAAAAGCACCGCTATGCCCGTTATAAAAAGGCACGCTGTTAAAACACCTATTGAGGCAAGCGTCATTAGCTTGTTTGCAACCATACTGCGCCAGCCTTGGCCTATAAGGTAGCCTAAACTTGTTACTTTCATGCTTTAGCCACCTCCTCGGGCATTAAGTCGTGTATAACTTCGCCGTGGTCAATTGTTATAACGCGCTTGTTAAACTGCATTGCAAGTTCCTTTTCATGTGTTACAACAACTACTGTTGTGCCCACAGAGTTAATTGCTTGAAGCAGTTCCATTATTTCCATGCTTAGCTCAGGGTCAATGTTACCTGTCGGCTCGTCTGCTATTATTATAGAGGGCGAGTGCACAAGCGCACGTGCAAGCGCAACGCGCTGTTGTTCGCCGCCGCTCATCTCACCGGGGTACGCATGTGCCCTTTTTGAAAGGCCCACTAAATTAAGCACATAAGGCACGCGGCGCTTTATGTGGCGCTCGGCTATATTAGTTGCTCGCATTGCAAAAGCCACGTTTTCGTAAGCCGTCATTGTGGGAATAAGCCTAAAGTCTTGAAACACAACGCCCAGGCCCCTTCTTAGCATTGGTATGTGGCGCTGGCGCAGTTTAGATAAATCTTTACCATTAACGTACACCTTGCCCGACGTTGCTACTTCCTCGCGCAATATTAGCTTTAGAAATGTGCTTTTTCCTGCGCCGGAGTGCCCCAGAACAAACACAAACTCGCCTTTATTTATATTAAGGTTTAAATTTTGAAGTGCCACAACTTGTTTGCCGTTAGCACCCTTGTACACTTTGCGCACACCCTCAAATCTTATCATTTTAATTCTCCTTACTTTGCTTGGTTAAAAGTAGAATTGCATATACTATCTCATTATAATTTTAGCACAAAATTGTGAATTTTGTGTGTACGAATTGGGTTAGAAATTAATTGTTGTAATTGTAGGGGACGGGTTTCCCGTCCCGTCAACTTAAGCGTAAAAACGCCCTCTTCGGCACTGCGGTGCCACCTCTCCCGAAGGGCGAGGCAAAAATTTA
>CAYJHA010000100.1:0-8414 GCA_964369785.1 uncultured Bacteroides sp. | reverse complement strand
ACTTGTCTGCTTTTTCCTTGTCAATTCTTGCCTCGCTTGTTTTTATCAAGTTAAACAAACTGCCGGCATAAAGTGGATATTCTTCGGTCAAACTCTCTGTTGTCATGGCAAATGCGCTTGTATCTTTAAGCGGTGTGCCAAGGCCTATGTTGTCGCCCGATAATATAGCCTTTACATTAGCCTCGGCTATGTGCATTGCGGCGTCAGAGTAGCCTGAATAAACGTTCTTTTTAACACTGAAAGTACTGCTTGCGTTTTTCGGGCCGGAGCCATGCAAAAGGCGGAACATCTTGTATACAGAGAGCATTAAATAAGCTGAAATCTCGCTTACAAGCCCTTTGTCGGGGCAAGCATTTAGTTTGTCGAATAATATATTTAAGCTATTGCTTATTAGTTTTTTGTTAAAAGTGGGCAAAACACTGCCTTTGAAAATGCCGTCCTTGCTAGTTTCGGGGCTGGGTATTTCATTTACAGACATTGTTAAGCCGTTGCGCTGGGCACTGCGCCCAAGCAAATAATCACACGATACATCGTAATAATTAGCAACTCGCACAACAAAGTCAAGGCCACACTCACGTATGCCTTTCTCATAGTGCGACAATAACGCCTGAGACACGCCTAAATCTTGCGCCGCCCGCTTTTGCGTCACACCCTTTTCTTTTCGCAAAAGAATGATAATGCGGTTAAATTCATTTGCCATGATACCAATACCCCTAATACCCTTTGTAATTTAAAACATTTACATACAGTTGATTATAGTACATCAAAAACAATTTGTAAAGGTGTAATTTTGCGCAAAAAAACTATGAGAAATGTAATATTATTAAAGTATAACTATATATATTATGAAACTTGTAAAAAAGTTCTAAATGTAGTATGATGTGAAAAAAAGAAGTTAATTTTCTATGTAAAAAATTTTTTATTTTTTTTGCAATCAATAATAATAAGTTGTAAAATTAATTGAAAACAAGCACTAAACGGAGGTTATATGAAAAATTACAGGCTTTATATTGTGCGCCATGCCATAACTAAAGGAAATATTGACGGTTATTACGTTGGAGGCAAAACCGACGAGCCAATTTGTGAAGAGGGTAAAAATCAGCTTGAACAGTTGAAAGCAGAGTTTATTTATCCCGGGATAAACACTGTTTTTTCAAGCCCTTTAAAACGCGCCGTTGAAACTGCTGAAATACTTTTTAATACAGCGAAAGACAAAATAATACTGCAAGACTTAGCAGAAAATAATTTTGGCGAGTTTGAGGGGCGGCAAATAAAAGAGCTTGTAAACGATGAAAACTTTAAAAAGTGGGTAACACCGGGTGAAAATTACACACCTGAGGGTGGCGAGTGCACAAGAGATTTCCACGCAAGGTGCGGCAATGTGCTTATGCAGATGTTTGAACACATGATGAAAACGGGCATAGAGCAAGCGGCGTGTGTAACGCACGGCGGCGTTATTATGAGCGCACTAGCGCAAAAAGGTATGCCAAAATACCCGCCCGAGCACTGGATGGCTGACAGTGGTTGCGGTTATGTTTTGCAGTGCAACACATCAATGTTCAGCCGTGATGGAATTTTTGAAATAACAGACGTTTTGCCGTTTGGGTATTTGGAATAAAGTTGTTTATATTAGCCTTAGCTAATATAAATTGGCATGTGGCTGTGCCACGCCATAAAATAAGTTATTAATAATCAAAAATAAAACAGCATGGCAAGCCATGCTGCAGACTGTCGCAAAGCCCATGCACAAAAAAAGTTGCACAAGCGGGTAGCGAAAAGGAAACTTTTTTTATCTCAAAAAGTTTCCTCTTTGCCAATGAATTGGCAAATTCACCTTCAAAAATGCTCTTTTAAGGCAAAAGATTGCGTTTTCTGCGGAAAACACCTTAGGGCTCCGCCCTAAGAACCCGAAATTTTTTGAAAAAAATTTAGTAAAACTTTTAATATTCGTCATAATGACGAAACGCTATATCTTTTTTGACACGCTGCAGCATGGCAAGCCATGCTGTCAGCGTTTAAAACCGTAAGCCACTATTAAGCCTAATCTAGCTTGTAAACTTGCGGAAATAATTTAGCAATTGCGTGTGCAACGCCATTTTCATTGTTAGAGGGCACAGTATACGTTGCAAGCTGTTTAACTTCATTAGTTGCGTTGCCCATTGCAATGCTTGTGCCTACAAGGCTTAGCATTTCTATGTCGTTAAGTTCATCGCCACACGCACACGCTTCTTTTGCGGTAATGTTAAGCGCTTTAAGCACGTGTGCCACACCCACGCCTTTGTTAATACCCTGCGGCATAACTTCTAAAAACTCAGGGCAAGATTTGCATATGTGCGTTCTGCCGCCGAAACTTAACTTAAAGCGCTCCATAGCGGCGCTAACATTTTCGGGTGTTCCAACCGCAAGGCATTTGTGAATGGGGAAACCTATGTCGTTTAAATTTTCGCTAAGCTCGCTAACGGGCAGCGATAGAATAACACCCTCGTTTTTAGCATAATAACCCTTTGGGTCGTAGCTCAAAATGATATTATCACCGTATATAAGCGGCTCAAGTTTGCATGCTTTTGTAAGGTTGAACACTTCTTGAATAAGCTCTAATTCCAGCGTTTGCGAAAACAGAACTTCGCCTGTATATAGGTTTAAAACTTTACTTCCGTTATACGATACTATGTATCCGCCGTTTTTGTCCATTTCAAGTGCGTTTATAGCGTATTTCATGCCGCCGTCGGCCCTGCCGGACGCTAGCACAACATGAACGCCGCTTTTTTGCAAAGCTTTAATTGCGCACAAATCTTTTTGGGAAATAGTCTTGTCACTGCGCAAAAGTGTACCGTCAAGGTCTAAAAAAATTGCTTTTAAGTTCATTAAGTTGCTCCAATCAAAAAAATAAATATGCGTATTCTAAAAAATAAGTAAAAAATGCACCCACAAAAGTATACCAAAAAATAAGCCGAAAAACAACAAAAATAAAAACAAAAAGCAGGTTAAGAAAATGATAAGAACTGAAAACGGAACTTTTATTATTGAAACAGAAAATACAGGCTACTACATGGCAAAGACGCATGGGCTTGTTGAAACACTGCATTACGGCGCAAAAATACACATGAACAAAAGTGCGTTGTGCGAAAAAACAGATACAATTTACGGAAGTGACGTTGTTTATAAAAAAGAAGTGCCTGTGCTCTCGCTTTTGCACATGTGCCTTGAACTATCGCCAACAGGCAAGGGCGATTTTAGGCACTCAGCACTTGAAATAGAGCTGCCAAACGGTAGCAGAGTGTGCGACTTTGCTTTTGTTAACGCCACGGTGCACAAGGGTGACTATGTTTTGAAAAGTAGCGAAGAACAAGAAAAACCGCAAAATTCACAGCAGAGTGGCACAGAAAAAAGCATAGCTAAAGACGAAGAGAGTATAACAGAGCCCCCACCACTTAAGCCAACATTAAACCCAATGCCGTTTGCCTTTGGCGCAGACGAAACACTTGTGCTGGAGTTTAGCACAAAGCAAGGTGTTTCAGTGTTTATTTACTACGGTGTTTTCAGTGCTTGCAATGTAATTACAAAGAGCGTGTGTGTTAAAAACAACACAGCAGGCACTTTAAAAATACACAAGTGCTTAAGCTACCAGCTTGACTTGCGAAATGACGAAAAATACAAGCTTCACACTTTTACGGGCGCATGGGCACGCGAGCGCTTTGAAACAAGGACAGACTTAACGCAAGGTACAAATACTTTTGGCAGTACAAGCGGTGTATCGTCGCACTATTGTAACCCATTTTTTATGGTTACAGAGCAAAACACAACAGAGCACTGCGGTAATGCATACGCTTTTAACCTAATATATTCAGGCAGCCATTTTGGCAGTGTGCAAACGGGGCCGTACTCAAAAACAAGGGTGCAAGCGGGCATACAGCCTGAGGGTTTTTGTAAAACGCTGGAAAACGGTGAAGAATTTTTTTCGCCGCAAGCAGTTTTAAGCTTTTCAAACAGCGGTAAAAACGGCGTTAGCAATAATATGCACGAATTTGTGAAAAACCACATTGTTCGCGGTGTTTGGCAAAAAAAGGCGCGCCCTGTTTTGCTGAATAACTGGGAGGGCACATATTTTGATTTTAACGAGGCAAAATTGTTAAAACTAGCGAAAGAGGCAAAAAACTTAGGTGTAGAGCTTTTTGTGCTTGACGACGGGTGGTTTGGCGAGCGAAACGATGACAAAAGAGGCCTTGGCGATTATAATGTAAACACGAAAAAATTGCCGGGCGGCCTTAGCCGCATTGCCGATAAAATTGAGAAAATGGGCATGAAATTTGGGCTGTGGTTTGAGCCTGAAATGGTTAATGCAGACAGTGATTTATACCGCGCACACCCTGACTGGGCTGTGAGCACACCTGATGATGTACCTAGCGAAAGCCGCAACCAGCTTGTACTTGATTTGTGCAAAAAGCAAGTGCAAGACTATATAATAGAAAACGTGAATGCCACATTAAAAAGCGCAAATATAAGCTATGTTAAATGGGACATGAACCGACCGCTGACAGATTGTTACAGTGCCGCGCTTAGCGCACAGGGGCAGGGGAGCTTTGCACATGAGTGGGTTATGGGGCTTTACAGAGTTTTAGGTGAAATTACACGCCAAAACCCCGATGTATTGTTCGAGGGCTGTGCAAGCGGCGGAAACAGGTTCGATTTGGGCATACTTTGCTATATGCCACAAATTTGGACAAGCGACTGCACCGACGCTTATGAGCGAACAAAAATACAAACGGGCACGTCTTACGGCTACCCGCAGTGCACAATGGGGTGCCACGTAAGCGCCTCACCAAACCACCAAACGGCACGAAGCTCGCCCATTGAAAGCAGGTTTGACATAGCGGCATTTGGCGTTTTGGGCTATGAGCTTGATTTAACACAAATTTCAAGTGCTGAAAAAAAGGTTATGAAAACGCAGATAGATTATTACAAAGAGCACAGAGACCTTTTGCAATACGGCAAGTTTATGCGCATAAAATCGCCGTTTGATGACAGTGAGAGCTGCGTTTGGGCAATTGTGTCGCAGGATAAAAACGAGGCGCTTGTGCTAGAGGCAATAGGCCGCCTTAGCCCGAACAGTGAGACACTGCCAATTAGGTTGAAAGGGCTAAATGCTGATACGAATTATAAAATAACAGTGCGTAAACAGCGCATAAGCGTGAAGACATTCGGCTCGCTTATAAACCATGTTTTGCCCGTTAAAGTAAACAGCGAGGGCGTTTTAATGCACGTTGCGGCAGATTTTTACATGCTAGACTGTGAGGAAGAGAGCTTTTTTGCACACGGTGATTTGCTTATGAATGCAGGGCTAAGGCGAAAGCAGAGCTTTACAGGCACAGGCTACAACGAAAATGTGCGCCTAATGCCTGATTATTCGGCAAGGATATACCATATAAAAAGTGCGCAAAGCGAAATAGATGTTTGATAATTTTGGGTATAAAAAATCGTCACACACTGAATGGAGTGAGTGACGACGTGGTGCCTTGCAATATATGCCTTGTTAAATTTCGGGTGCAAAAAACACCCTTTAGCACACACTAAAGGGCGGATTGGGTGCAGCTTCAAGCTGCTGGTGTAAATAGCCATAAGTGGCATAGAAAAAACGCACGCGCAAAAAAAGACACCGAGCTTCACTCGGTGCCGATTGGGTGCAGCTTCAAGCTGCTGGTGCCGCTGACCGGACTTGAACCGGTACGATATTGCTATCGAGGGATTTTAAGTCCCTTGTGTCTGCCGATTCCACCACAGCGGCAAATAGGCATAAATAAATTACCTTATAATTCTACAATAAAGTGTCGTGTATGTCAATCATATTTTTTAGTTTTTATTAATAAATTAATAAATTTTTGCTATTTTTCGAAATAAAGAGGTAATGAATTTGAAGAATAAACCCAACATTAACAAACTATCAATCAGTATTTTTATCATTATAAGTACTATTTGTGTAATTTTAGTTTATTTTGCAACTCAAAGTGCAAGGGCAAGCAACGAAGAACACGTACAGTCTGCATTTGCAATGAGCACTATTGTTACACAAAACGTATACGGCAATAAGGGCGAAGACGCCGCAAGCCGTGTAGAAGCCGAACTGGCTTATTTTGAACAGCTCATTTCACTTTATGATGAAAATAGCGATATATCAAAAATTAACGAGAATGCCGGCAACACTGCCGTTGAAGTTTCAAGCTTAACACTAGCGCTTTTGGCTCAAACAAAAGAGCTTTCACTTAAAAGTGGCGGCGCATTTGCTGCTACAATTGCGCCGTTAACGCTGCTCTGGGGCGTAAACGGTGATGCCCCAACAGTGCCGACTGACACAGAAATTGAAGCACTTTTGCCGCTTGTTGACGACGAAAAAATAATAATAAACGAAACAAACAGCACTGTTATGCTTGAAATGCAAGGGCAAGCAATTGACCTTGGCGGCATAGCAAAGGGCTACGCGTGCAACATAGCAAGAGATGTTTATAACACACATGGCGTTGAAAGCGCACTGCTATCAATAGGCGGAAATGTTTACGTGCACGGCACAAAACCGGGCGGTGATTTGTTCAGAATTGGCTTCAAAAACCCGTACGTTAATGCGCAAACACAAGCAATAGCCTCTGTCGAGATAAAAGACGCTGTTTTTTCCGTTTCGGGCGGGTACGAGCGCTATTTTGAAGCAGACGGTGAACTGTACCACCATATTATAAACCCCACAACAGGCTACCCGTCAAACAGCGACGTTTTAAGCGTGGGAATTATACACGAGGACGGCACTGTGGCAGACTTTTACTCAACAACGCTTTTCGTGCAAGGGCTGGACGCAACAATAAACTACTTTATGGCCGGCGGAAGTGGCATGGCAACAGATTTAAATAACAATTTGTATGTGTCAAAAGATTTAGAGCATAGCTTTGAGCTAATAGACAATAATTTTAATGTTATATTTATAGGGTGATAAATTTAAATGTTTAAAGTTTTTTGCCAAGCTTTTTTTCAAAAAAGCGGAGAGGAGGCACGTATGCCAAATAAAACACGCAGTTTAGCTTACACAGCAGTGTTTTTTGCGCTTGCAATGGCCCTATCTTACGCCGAAAGTGCCCTTGCGCTTTTTTTGTTACTCCCACCCGGTGTAAAGCTCGGCCTTGCAAATGTAGTTGTAATGTACTGCTTTTTGCTAGTTGGCAAGCGCTATGCACTCGCTTTAGTCGTGCTAAAATCAGCGTTTGCGTTCCTAACACGTGGCGCAATTGCCGCAACATTAAGCGTTTGCGGCGGCACACTTTCATTTGTCACACTTTTGCTTCTCGTCTCTGCCTTGCGTATGCGCAAAAGCTATTTTATAGTGTCTGCAAGCAGTGCAATTGCCCATAATATAGGCCAGCTTGCCGCGCTTAGCATATTTTTTAGCTCCGCCTATACACTTTACTACTTGCCCGTCCTTTTGCTATCAGGCCTTGCAATGGGCTTTTTAACATCAATTACCTTGCGCACTTTAATTGCCGCAATTGCAAAACATTAAATAGCACCGACACGATATAACAATTTTAAACAAAATACCGCACAAAAAATGCATTATAATATATATTTTAACTAAACTTAGTATTTATCGATAATAATTATCAATAAATACTTGACATCAATAATTCTGTATGTTATATTTAATTCATCACAAAAAATTAAATTTTGAAACGGAGTTAAAATAATATGAAAAAATATGTATGTACAGTATGCGGCTATGTTCACGAGGGAGACTCAGCACCTGACGTATGTCCCATTTGTAAAGTGACAAGCGAAAAATTTAAAGAGCAAACAGGCGAAATGTCTTACACAACAGAGCATGTTGTGGGCATAGCAAACGGCATTGACCCTGAAATTATAGAGGGCCTAAGAATGAACTTCAACGGCGAATGCGCAGAAGTTGGCATGTACCTTGCAATGTCACGCGTTGCTGACAGAGAAGGCTACCCTGAAATTGCTGAGGCTTGGAAACGTTACGCTTTCGAAGAGGCAGAACATGCTTCAAAATTTGCAGAGCTTCTTGGCGAAGTGCTTACAGACAGCACAAAGAAAAACCTACAAATGCGTGTAGACGCTGAAAACGGCGCATGTGACGGCAAATTTGAGCTTGCTAAAAAGGCAAAAGAGCAAGGGCTTGACGCAATACATGACACAGTGCACGAAATGGCAAAAGACGAAGCACGCCACGGCAGAGGTATGGCAGGTTTGCTAGCACGTTATTTCGGTTAATTATTAGTTAATTAACACTTAAATACATAAAAATTATTTAATGCAATTAAAATCGGCTGCTGCATGGTAGCCGGTTTTATTTTTATTTTGTGAAATTGTGGTTTACTGCTTTCAAACCCACGGGCGGCCAATGGCCGCCCCTACACAGC
>CAYJHA010000099.1:0-8478 GCA_964369785.1 uncultured Bacteroides sp. | reverse complement strand
ACAACCTAGATGGTCGGAGTGACAGGGGTCGAACCTGCGGCATCTTGGTCCCAAACCAAGCGCGCTACCAACTGCGCTACACCCCGAAATGTTACAACCTACTTCAATAATAGATTATAAGACCTTTACTATTATAATAAAAACTATGTTAAAAGTCAACACAAATTAAAAAAATATATTTCGCTAATGTATTTAGTTAATTCCCATAGTAAATTCCACGGTGGAAATTGAAGTTGAATTTAGCATGGGAATTAACGCGCTAAAGGAATTAAAGCTATTTTACAACTACTTTACAAAATAATAAATTGTAAAATAAAATGCAAAAGCTAAAATTATGCTTTACAAAACATAAATATAATGTTATAATATGGCTTGTTAAATAATTAACAAAGCTTAAAAGGAGACTAATTATGAATATTAAAGTATGTATAGGTAGCTCATGTCATTTAAAAGGGTCTAGGCAAGTTGTTGAAAAATTACAACAATTGGTAATAGACGGCGACCTTAAAAATAAAGTTGAGCTTTCAGGTGCGTTTTGCATGGGCAAATGTCAGCAAGGTGTTTGCGTTAGTGTTGATGATGATGTTTTTTCTGTAACACCCGAAACGGTTGATGGCTTTTTTGAAAATCAAATCAGCGATAAACTTAATTAAAACTTAAATGTTCGCATTTCGGTTTAACAGGAGAATAAATAATGGCAGAATTTTTAAAACTTAAAAAATCAAATTGCAAAAATTGCTATAAATGTATAAGGTGTTGCCCTGTAAAATCTATACGGTTTTCAGGCGGGCAAGCAAATATTGTTGGCAATGAATGTATTTTATGCGGGCAATGTTTCGTAAATTGCCCACAAAATGCAAAAGAAATTGCAAGCAGTGTTGAGGCTGTGAAAGTGCTAATAATGATGGGCGAGCCTGTTATTGCGTCTATTGCGCCGTCTTTTATTGCAAATTATGAGGGTGCCGGCATTAATGCAATTAACAGTGCATTAAAAAAGCTTGGTTTGCACTCAGCTGAAGAAACAGCTATTGGTGCAACTATTGTAAAAAATGAATACCAAAATATGGTTGACAGAGACAAAAGAAATGTGCTTATTACGTCTTCTTGTCATTCGGTTAATTTGCTTATTCAAAAGTATTACCCTAAATTACTGGGCAGCCTTGCAGAAATTGTTTCGCCAATGCAAGCACACGCTATCGATATTAAAAAGCGATGTCCTAATGCAAAAGTTGTGTTTATAGGCCCGTGTGTAGCCAAAAAAGATGAGGCTAATTATTACGAGGGCATTGTAGATGCCGCATTAACATTTGAAGAGCTAACACAATGGATGAATGATGAAAACATAAGCGTAGACTTAAATGAGCCGAAGGAAAGCATAGAAAAAAGCAGGGCCAGGTTTTTCCCCACAACGGGCGGAATTATTAAAAGCATAAAAAACAAAAATGAAAGCTATACATATATTGCGGTAGACGGCGTTGATAATTGCATGAAAGCCCTAGATGAAATTGGGCAAGGTAAAATTACAAATTGTTTTGTGGAAATGTCTGCCTGCGCGGGTAGCTGTATTGGCGGCCCTGTAATGGAAAAGCACAGAAAAAAACCACTTGTAGATTATATAGCCGTTAATAACTATGCAGGAAGTGAAGATTTTGAAGTTGAAATGCTTGAGAACGAATTCTTGCGCAAGAACTTTGAGCCAATTGAACTTAGAAACATTGCGCCATCTGAGTTTGAACTTAAAAACATATTAACACAGCTTGGAAAAGATAATAAAGAGGATGAACTTAACTGTGGCTCTTGCGGTTATAACACTTGCAGAGAAAAGGCAGCAGCAGTGTATTATGGCAAAGCAGACCTCACAATGTGCTTGCCGTCGCTGTATGAAAAATCTGAATCATTCTCTGATACAATAGTGGAAAATTCGCCAAATGCAATAATTGTTTTAAACAATGAATTAGAGGTGCAAAGGGTGAACTCGGCCGCTTTAGAGTTAATAAACAGCAGAAATAAACTTGACGTTTTGGGCGAGCCTGTAATTAGAATTTTAGACCCAACAGACTTTATAAATGTGCGCACCAGTGGAAAGAACAAAAAAACCGAAAGCAAATATTTAGCAGAATACAATAAATATGTAGATGAAAGCATTATATACGATAAGCAAAACAAAGTGTTTATAGCTATAATGCGAAACATAACACAGCAGGCTATTGAGCGTGAAAAAAAAGAAGTAATAAGCAAGCAAACAATAGAAACCACGAACAAAGTTATAGAAAAACAAATGCGAGTTGTGCATGAAATTGCCTCTTTACTAGGTGAAACAGCAGCCGAAACAAAAATTGCACTTACAAAACTCAAGGAGTCGATAAGTGATGATTAATTATTGTGCAGAAGTTGGCTTTAACAGCTTAAATAAATATAAAGAGGAATTATGTGGCGACCAAGTAGAGGTGATTGATGGGGCAGACGGCTCTACAACTATTGTGCTTGCAGATGGCCTTGGCAGTGGTGTTAAGGCAAATATACTTTCTACACTCACAGCTAAAATTATATCAACAATGGTTTCTGAGGGGCTTAGCATAACAGATTGTGTGGAAACAATTGCACAAACTTTGCCTGTTTGTGCAGTGCGTGGCATAGCTTATTCTACTTTTACAATTTTCAGAATGTTAAACAATAATAAAGAAGCCGAAATTATACAATATGATAACCCGAAAGTTATTTTAATGCGTGACGGTGAACATGTTGAAATACCTTATAATGAACTTACAATCGGCGGCAAAAAAATATTAATGTCAAAAATTGATGTTAAAGAAAATGATTTATTTATATTGATGAGTGACGGCTGTATTCATGCAGGTGTTGGCAGCTTGCTTAACTTTGGGTGGGACATAAAAGAAATTGCCGAGTTTATTGCGCCTTTAACAGATGTTGGGTTTACAGCTAAAACATTGTGCACTATTTTGCTGGACGAATGTTATTCCCTTTACGGTGCTATGCCCGGCGACGATACAACAGCCTGCATGGTGAGGGTGAGAAAACGGCAACCGATGAACTTAATAATCGGCCCACCGTCTAACCATAACGATGTTGATAAAATGATGTCTTTGTTTTTTGCAAAAGAGGGTAAACACATTGTTTGCGGTGGAACAACTTCAAGCATAGCGGCAAAATACTTGAATAAAAAAGTTGAGGTTTCACTTGATTTTATGGACAGTGATGTGCCACCTATGGCGAAAATAGAAGGGGTGGATTTAGTTACAGAGGGAATAATTACAATTAATAAAGTGTTGTCTTACGCAAAAGATTACTCAAGCGAAAACTTGCTTTACGCACAGTGGAGCGTTAAAAAAGACGCTGCGTCGTGCATTTCGCGTTTGCTTTTTGAAGAGGCAACAGATATAAATTTCTATGTTGGCAAAGCGGTTAACCCTGCGCACCAAAACCCAAATTTGCCAATTAATTTTAATATAAAAATGCAGCTCATAGAAGAGCTTTCGCAATATCTTGAAAAGATAGGTAAAAAAATTAAAGTAAGCTATTTTTAGCTGCTTACAACTTAATGTTAGCAAGCTTAAAAGAAAGGTTTAATAAACAGATGAACAAATTTGATACAAAGGCGCAATATTTAAAGTATAAAGTGTTGAGAGAAGTTGCAAAAAATGCATGGAACGATACTCTTTTAGAAAATGTTACAAGCATACCAAAAACAATTGTTTCGGGCAAAGAAAGCACAATGCGCTGCTGTGTTTATAAAGAACGCGCTATTTTAACAGAGCGTGTAAAAGTAGCTATGGGCGGGGATAAGTCAAACCCAAATGTAATAGAAGTTATTGACATAGCATGTGACGAATGTCCCTCATCGGGGTATGTTGTTACGTCTTCGTGTAGAGGCTGCTTATCACACCGATGTTTTGATGTGTGCAAGTTTAATGCAATTTCATTTAGCGATAACCACGTTGCCAAAATTGACAGCAATAAATGTGTTAATTGTGGGGCATGTTCAAAAATGTGCCCATACCATGCCATTATTAGCAGTAAAAGGCCGTGCGAAACTGCATGTAAGGTAAATGCAATTAAAAAAGCAGAAGATAACAGCGCCGAAATTATAAACGAAAAGTGCATAGCTTGCGGTGCTTGTGTTTATCAATGTCCGTTTGGTTCAATAGCAGATAAATCTTTTATTTTAGATGCAATTAACATGCTAAAAAACAGTGAAAATAATAAAGAATACAAAGTGTATGCTGTTGTCGCCCCGTCAATTTCCAGCCAATTTCAACATGCAAATTTAGGGCAAGTTGTAAGAGGAATTAAAGAACTTGGGTTTTATACTATTGTTGAAGCGGCCCTCGGTGCAGACGCAGTAGCACTGGAAGAATCGCAAGAGCTTGCGGAAAAAGGGTTTTTAACAAGCTCGTGTTGCCCTGCTTTTGTAACGTACATAAAAAATGAATTCCCAAATATGGCAGAGCATATTTCGCACAATTTATCGCCAATGGCAAGAATTTCAAAATATATAAAACAAACAGACCCAACATCAAAAATAGTTTTTATTGGGCCATGTACCGCAAAAAAAGCGGAGTTTCAGCAAGATAATGTAAAAGACTACGTTGACTGCGTAATTACTTTTGAAGAATTGCAAGCGCTTTTTGACAGCAAGGAATTAGAGTTATCTGAATTAGAAGAAGACGTTTTGGACAATGCGTCTTATTTTGGCAGAATTTTTGCAAGAAGCGGTGGGCTGTCCGACGCAGTGGCACAAGCTATGAAAGAGCAAAATATAGAATTTGACTTAAAGGCAGAGCGATGCAATGGCATTGACACATGTAAAATTGCGCTGTTAAAATCGTCTAAAAAATTATTAGACGCTAACTTTATTGAGGGAATGGCATGCACAGACGGCTGCATTGGCGGCGCAGGTTGCTTAACACATGGCCCTAAAGATAAGGCGCAAGTAGACAAATATGGCAAAGAAGCTTTTGAAGTAAGCATGCTTGATGCTGTAAAAGTGATGGATATTTAATGTAAAGAGTGCTTTATAACAAATTTATAAATGTGAATATTGTTTGCATGTTATGAAAATGCTAAAACCGCACCCTAAGTTATACCTTAAAGTGCGGTTTTGCTGTATGTAAATGTATGTGTGTAAAGCTTAAATAAGGGTTTGCTGCCGTGGTAAGTATTTTTTTTACAATTATCGCTATTTTGCAAATATGCTTGCCACGAAATTGACACAAACCTAAATTCTTAAATAATAGTTTAACACACTTTAACAAAAAAACAACTAGCTAAAAGTATAGTTTAGTGCTTTTTTTACAAATAATATTTAAAGTGTTGACAAAGAAGATTATTATAATATAATTAAAACATACGTACATTCGTTTTTTTTACAGAAGAAAAGGAGAAATTTAATTTATGAAAAAATTACTTTGTTTGATTGTTGCACTTATGATGTGCACTATGCTTTTTACAGCTTGTGATGACGAGACATACATGGACGATGAGATGTATGAAGAAGAGGCAATGGAAGATGAAATGATGGATGATGCTGAGGATGACATGGGCGAAGCTGAAACAGACATGGAAGATGAGACAGGCGGAAATGTGGTTGACCTTGGCACTGCCGCAGACGGTGTTCCTTTTGGCAGTTTCACAACAACCTCGGTTTACGGCCATGAAGTTACAGACGCTGTTTTTGCCGACTATGCCATGACTATGGTTAATGTATGGGCAACATGGTGCCCACCGTGTATTGAAGAAATGGACGAACTTGAAGAAGTTTACCAAACATTGCCCGACAATGTAAACGTATTAACACTTTGCGATGACGGTTCAACAGAGACGGCACTTGCATTGCAAATTTTAGAGGAAAACGGCTGTAATTTTGATGCAATTGCAATAAACGATGAAATAAAAAGCGGGTTTATGACGTCTCAGCAAATTACTGCGTTCCCCACAACTGTTTTTGTAGACAGTGCAGGCAATGTTTTTGCAGACCCTATTGTTGGTGCACCTTATGATGCTGTTGAGTTTTATATGGCCGCCGCAGAAGCTGCAATGGAAATGCTTTCATAATAAGCTAACGAATAATGGGGGTGTTGACAAGCTAAGTTTAGCCGCCACTTTTGTGGAGGTGGCTTTGTCAACACCTTCGAAATTAAAACTACTGCCTTACACTGAGCAAGGAAGTGTTATATAATGAAAAAATTAGGTGTAGCATACACAAGAATTTTGCTTATTTTTGTAGCCGTAATATTAATAATTGTTGGCGTTTTAAGTGGCGAGCACCTTTCAGTACTTCAAAAATCAATACGAATTTGCCTTGAATGTATAGGGATAGGTTAAAATGCCATGAATAAAAACAACAATAAAAACAAACGTCATATCATTCAATTTGCGTATATGGCTATAACAAACGGCTATATTTTAGGCTTTTTGCAAGGAAAAATATTTCAAGGCAACACAAAAGTTATTTGCGTGCCCGGGCTGAACTGTTACTCTTGCCCGGGTGCACTTGGCTCTTGCCCGGTAGGCTCTTTGCAAGCTGTTTTGGCAGGGCAAGGCAACTATTTCAGCTACTACGTGCTAGGCTTTCTTGTGCTTTTTGGCGTTGTGCTGGGGCGTGTGGTGTGCGGCTTTTTGTGCCCGTTTGGCCTTGTGCAAGATTTAATTTATAAAATTAAAACAAAAAAAATAAAAGTGCCACAAAAAGCTGATAATATATTACGAAAAGTAAAATATGCAGTATTATTACTTTTTGTAATATTATTTCCGATGTTTTTGACAAACCAGTTTGGTTTGGGCACGCCGTATTTTTGCAAGTGGATTTGTCCGTCAGGCACACTTTTTGGCGGAATACCGCTAATTGCAACAAACGAAAGTTTGCGGCAAATAGTGGGGGCTTTGTTTTCATGGAAGCTGTTTGTGCTGGTGGTTGTGCTTGTGCTATCTGTTTTAATTTACAGGCCGTTTTGCAAATATTTGTGCCCGCTTGGTGCGTTTTATGCGCTTTTCAACAAAGTTAGCATAATTAAACTTAATTTAGATGAGCACAAATGTGTTAAATGCGGTGCTTGCAACAAAGCGTGTAAAATGAATGTTGTTGTAACTAAAGACATAAACGCCGCCGAGTGCATAAGATGTGGAGACTGCAAAAGTGTATGTAAATACGGCGCTATAAAAAGCAAAATTGAGCTGTGGGATAAACATGCGCCACAAATGCCAAAATAATTTGAAGCTGTTGAGAAACATAGGTTTTGCAACAGCTTTGTTTTGTTATATTAATATAGCTAAAAAGGGGAGTTTAAACGATGAAAAACAAAACCGCGCAAGTATTTTTTATTATTTTTCTTTTTGTAACAGCCACATTTTTCGGGTGCAGTGCGAATGAGCCGGCTTTAGGCCAAGTGCTTGAAAACGACATAATGCAGAGCTTTGAAGCAGGAAGCGGAGAAAACGAAGCAGAACAAGCGGCACAGGGCGGTGAGAATAGCACTGCTTTGGATAACGAGCAAGACGGAGGCATGGGTGGTGCAAGCACGCAAGCAGAAGCCGAGAGCGAAGAGCAAGCGGGGCAAGGTAGCGGCCAAAGCACTGGAATTACAGTGAACAGCGATGTAATTTCGCTGATGAATTATAACAACGGCGAGATTAAAAATTTATACGGAACAGAGGCAGGCGCCGCAATTTACTGGGGCGGCACGCCTATGGTGGGCTACATGTTGCAAAATGGGGAAGGCTACTTGTCGGTGCTGCTAGACGGCGGCGACAGCGATATATTTGAGCCATTTTCGGCAGGTGGCGGCGTTGACGCAACGCAAAACATTTGGCCTGATGACTATACAGTGTATGGGCTTGTATACTCAGGAGATGTGGTGAGCAGTGTTTTCGGCAGTAGCGAGGCCTTAACGTATGATGAGCTGAAAAACTCTATTGACGGTTTCCCTGAACTGCAGCATTCCGAAGCAAACGAAATGTTTGATTTCTCTGTGCCGTATTGCACTTATATAGTGGGCGATTATAAATTAGAGCTTGAATTTGACGAGGTGAACGGAGAGTATGAGCTTGCAATTGTAATGATTGTGGATAAAAACGAGAGCATTGATACGTTGACACTTAGGGTTTAAATTGGTTGTTAATATTAAAGGCGGACGGCGAAACGCCGCCCCTACAACGCACGAAAAAACCACGCACAATTTGTAGGGGCGGCCTGTGGCCGTCCGTTGCCATTTAAATTTGCGCGTGTCAAATATAGGTGCTTCACATTGCCGAACAAATTTGCACGCGTTAAACATAAATCACACATAATCAAGAAAATACAAGCGGACGGCGAAACGCCGCCCCTACAACGCACGGGAAACCACGCGCAACTTGTAGGGGCGGCCTGTGGCCGTCCGTTGCCAATTAAATTTGTGTGTGTCAAATACAGGTGCTTCACATTGCCGAACAAATTTGCACGCGTTAAACATAAATCACACATAA
>CAYJHA010000098.1:0-8768 GCA_964369785.1 uncultured Bacteroides sp. | reverse complement strand
AAAAATATTTGTGCTATGCACAGAATGGAGATTATTATATGTTAAAAATTAAAAGCACGGCAAAATATGTGCCGGGCGTTGCGGTGGCGTTTGCCATTGCGTTTGCGGCGCGGTTTATTGAGGGGCTTTTGCCCATACATTTAATAGGTGCGTCAGTTATTGCGCTTTTTATTGGCATTTTAATTAACAGCTTTTTTGGCAACAGCGCACTAAAAGACGGGCTAAAATTTACGTCTAAAAAAATACTGAAGTTTGCAATTATTTTGCTTGGCGCTTCGCTTAGCATACAAACAATTTTAACGGTAGGCACTCTATCGCTTGCTGTTATGTTCTTCACACTTTTAACTTGTTTTGGCGGCGGCTATTTTGTAGGCAAGGCGCTTGGCCTTAACTGGAAAATATCTAACCTTATATCTGCCGGCACAGGCATTTGCGGTGGCTCTGCAATTGCGGCAATTGCCCCTGTTATTGACGCCGACGACACCGATATTGCTTATGCAATGTCTGCCACGTTTATTTTCGATATGCTTATGATTGTTGCTTTCCCGTTTATGGGCGAAATGCTTGGCCTTAGCGACATGGCCTACGGCCTGTGGGCAGGCACAGCAGTGAACGACACGTCCAGCGTTGTTGCGGCAGGCTATGCATACAGCGAGGGCGCGGGCGACTTTGCCACAATGGTAAAACTTACGCGCACACTTTCTATAATTCCAACCGTGCTTGTTTTTGCATATGTTAACATACGCTTAAAACAAAAACAGCATGCAAAAGCAAGCAGTGTTCTTTCGCACGTTAAAGAAAACGGCGAAAAATATGAAGTATGCCAGCTTGATAAAATAAGCGAAAATGCACAAAACACACCAGCGCCGAAAAAGCAAAAAGCACGCGACAGCGTCCACTTTTTTGAGCTTTTCCCCTGGTTTATAGTCGGCTTTGTTGGGCTTGCAATTGTAAACAGTTTTAATATTATACCTGTTGAAATTTCAGCTTTAAGCAAAGAGCTTAGCAAGTTTTTAATGGTGTGCGCCCTGGCGGCAATTGGGCTTAACACTAATATAAAAGACATGAAACGCTCCGGCGCAAGGCCTATGGTGCACGGTTTTATAATTTCGGCGCTTGTTGTTATTGTGGCTATTACTGTTGAGTATTTTATGGGTATTGTTTAATTAGAATAAAGTGTCTATGACATAATAGAATAATATTTGTCAATTTATTTTTATTTAATACGCAAATGTAGGGGCGGATACCTATGGTGTGACCGCCCGAAACCATAGGTTTTCCTGTTGGTTTCGGGCGAACACACAGGTTCGCCCCTACATTTTTGCGCTTTATGACAATTATGTCACAGCTGCTTATTATTAAATATCAACTTTTCCGTAAAGCGGCATATTCTCGCCGTCTTTAATTGTCTCTGTTCGTTTTTGTGCTACGGGTTTATCGCCTGTGTTTCGTGGCTTGTCTGCGAAGTTACGCGGCGGTGTGCTTGAGTTTCTTGGTGCGCCGCCTTGCTTACTGTACGGTGGTTTTTGTCCGCCTCTTGAGCCTTGCCCTTGCGGCCTACCTTGCCCCCTGCCACGCGGCTTGCCGCCGTGGTTTCTGTCGCTGTTGCGAATAAAACCATTAGCCGGTAAAATACACACACGCCTTGTGTTGCCCTCGCCAACTGATTCGCTCTTAACGCCCTCTATCTCGCTTACTGTTGAGTGCAAAATGCGCCTCTCGTATGGGTTCATTGGCTCTAGTGTGTGGTTTTTGCCTGTTTTAAGCACTTTTTGTGCTATGCGCTTTGCAAGCACAACAAGGTTTTCTTTTCTCTTGTCGCGGTAGCCGTTAACGTCAAGGCTTATTTTTATATAGTCTTCTTCGCTTGCCTTGTTTGCCACAAGGTTCGCAAGGTAACCTAGCGAGTCCATTGTCTCGCCTCTATGGCCTATCAAAGTTCCCACTTGCTCGCCGTCTATTTTTAAAACAATGCTCTCGGCACCCTCAAGCGCTTTAATATCCATATCGTTAACGCCCATGTGTGCGCTTACTTCTTTAATATAGTTAACAGCTTTTTCAAGTTTTTCGTTGCCTTTAATAGGTATTTCTTTATAATTTTCGTCTAAATTATCTGTTCTTTGTTTTACAACTTTTTGCGGTGTTTCGCTTTTTTTGCTTTGTGGTTGTGGTGCTTTTGCGGCTATTGGTGCTTTTTTTGCAGTTTCTTGTTTTGTAATTGCGGGTTCTTCGCTGTCCACACTTACTTTAACTTTTGCCGGCACGCTTTTAAAAAGCTTTTTGCGCGGTAGTTCAATAACTTCAACTGTAACATCTTCTTCACTTAACCCAAGCTGTAAAAGCGCACTTTCAATCGCTTCTTCAACAGTTTTACCTGTCATTATAAGTTCAGCCATTTTTATCCTCCTATTTAACTGCTTTTATTCTCCGTATCTTTCTGAATCTATCTGCCTTGCTTTTTCAAGGCGCAACCTCTCATGTTCTGATTGCGATACCTCTTTAGTTACTTCTTTGCCTTTTTCGTCTTTTACAACAACTTGCTTTTTCTTCTTGCGCTCTTTTCTTTGCTCTTCCAGTTGTTGCTCTATTTGTGCTTTTATTTTTTGTGGGTCATACAATTTTCTTAATGCGAAAGATTGCCCGAACATTAAAATATTGCTAACAGTGTAATAAAGCGAGAAAGCAACAGGCACTGTGAAACAGAACCAGCCAAACATAACTGCCATCATCCACGGCATATATTTCATGCTACCGGGCATTTCTTGGCCTGTCATTTTTGGTGTAATAAGCTGAATTGCCACCATTGACACAACTGTGAAAATTGGAAGTATAAGCGTAAGTGGGCTTTGAAGTGAGGGCGACGCTGTGAGGTCAAGCCCTAAAAACGAAAAGTCAAGCGCTGCCATTCTGTTTACGTTGTCGCCGAAAAATTCCTCGAAAGCGGCCGGGTTCTCGTTAACCATTGCAAGCAATCTGCTCTCTAAAATGTTAACTTGCAGGCCGTCTATTGGCACAAGCTTGCCGTTTGTGTCAAGTGTGCCAAGCCCTGCGCTTACGGCCGCGGCGTTAATGCTCTCGGCACTTTGGCGGAAAATTTGTTGCAGTGGGTAGTAAAGAACTTCAATAAGGCCGAAAATAACGAACATGTTTACTATTAAAGGCAAACAGCCTGCTGTCATTGAAACGCCGTTGTCTTTTTGGAATTTCATCAGCTCTTCGTTCATTTTTTGCTTATCGTCTTTATATTTTTCTTGCAGCTCTTTCATTGGCTTTTGAAAAGCCGACATGCGTGCTGTGCTTTTTTGCTGTTTTATGCTAAGCGGTACCATAAGGGCTTTTGTTAAAACAGTAAATATTATAAGCGCTAGGCCGTAATAGGGCACATATTTTATAATAAATTCCATAACATAGCCCAAAATAGGCGCTAATATGTCAAAAAAAGGCATTTTAAATGCTCCGTTCCGCCGCCTTTATTGTTGCGGCATATTATTAGTTTTTTAGTTCTTCCAAGTGCCTTTTGCCGGCACATGGTCAACACCGCCGTTTGAAAACGGGTTGCAGCGCAAAATTCGCCATGCAGTAAGTATAAAACCCTTAAAAAAACCATGTATTTCAAAAGCTTTTATGCCGTATGAAGAACATGTTGGGTAATATTTACAATTATTGCCCAGTAGTGGCGATATAAATTTTTTATACAATTTTATTATAAAAATAAAAACATGCTTCATTTTTTATAAAACCGTGCTTTCTTGCGCTTTATTTTCGTTTGTTGTTTGCGGCGCTTGCAGTATGCCGCCTTTTATCATCATCTTACGAAGTGTGGCCTCTATTTGCGTGCTTTTTAGCTTTGGCGTTAAAGCACGTGCCACTAAAACGATGTCTATGTTTTGTTTTTGTAGGTTTTCGCTTTTTAAAATGTTTTGAATTGCGGCGCCCATTACACGTTTTGCCCTATTGCGCACAGTGGCTTTGCCTATTTTTTTTGTTGCTGTTAAGCCAAGGCGCACTTTGCCGCACCTGTTTTGGTTTACATAAAGTACAACTTGTGCACTTACAAAACTTTTTCCCTTTTGATAAGCACGCCTAAACTCTGCGTTGCGGTTAAGCACAGGGTAGCGCATTAAACCATTCCTTTCCTCTGTGCTTTTCATTTTTAATAAACAAAAAAGTTGTAAAACAGTATAACGCAAATAGAAACTGTCCAAAAACAAAAACTTTGCAAAAAAAGAGAAAAGTTTTTGCCTGATGAAACAAAAAACACAGGCAGTTATACATTTTACAACTAATTATTTATTCGGTTTGTTTTTATGCTGCTAATTTTGCGCGGCCTTTGCTACGGCGTGATGCTATAACTTTGCGCCCGTTAGCACTTTTGCTGCGCGATAAAAAACCGTGTTTTTTTGCCCTGTGAATTTTTTTCGGCTGAAATGTTCTTTTCATTTTTTCCCCTCCTATAAAATTAATGAAAACACCAAATATAGTGGTATTTGTTGTTGTAATACATATATGTATATGCATTAAAGAAAAAACCTTTGTAAATTAAAATTATATCTTAATATGTATGTTTTTGTCAAGGGGTTAAGCATAAAAACTTTATTATATTTGTAAGTAAATGATGTGTAAAACAGTGTATAATATCTAAATATTTATATATTTTTATTGATTGAATTCTTAAAATGTGGTATAATTGCAGTGTGTCATTTTTTTTAATAAATCACTGAATTTTAACATTTTTTTGAATATATATTTTATTATTTCACTCATATTATAATCGAAAGGAATTAATTATTAATGAACTCACTTGATGAAATTTTTGAAGCGGTAAAAATGTATTGTAAAGAGAGAACTGTCCCTGCGTCTTACTCTTTATTTATAGAAAGTCTCACACCTATTTCTATAAACAACCAATATATAACTATACAAACTACTTCTGAATTTTTACAAAACATGGTGTCTCAGCGTTATATTGACCTTTTAAAAGAAGGTTTTAAATCAATATTAGGCTTTGATGTAGACATTGACATTACCGTGCCGGAGGCAGGCGAGGACATAACAGCACCGGGGCTACCCGGCGGAAACTATTCTTTAACTTTTGCTAATTTTATTGTGGGCAGCACAAATAAGTTTGCCCACGCGGCGGCACAAGCTGTTGCGGCAAACCCAAGCGGCGCTTACAACCCACTTTTTATATGGGGAGACAGTGGCCTTGGCAAAACACACCTTTTAAGTGCAATTAACACAGAAATACAAAAAAAATATACAGACTATAAAATTGTTTATGTAGACGGTGAAACATTCACAAACGAAATTATAAGCGCAATACAAGAAAAAAGAACGCTAGAGTTTCAAAACAAATACCGTGCAGCCGACGTTTTACTTGTTGATGATATTCAGTTTATTGGCGGTAAAGAGTCTACACAAGAAGAATTTTTCCACACATTTAATACACTTTACAATGCAGGAAAGCAAATTGTTCTTACAAGCGATAGGGCGCCAAGGGAAATTAAAAGCCTTGAAAACCGCCTTAGAACACGCTTTGAAATGGGCCTTATTGCAGATATAGGCGCACCTAATTTTGAAATGCGTGTTGCAATTGTTAAGCGCAAAGCAGACCTTTTAAAACTTGAAATGCCCGACGATGTTGCAGAGTACATAGCTAACAGGCTTAAAACAAACATTCGCCAATTAGAGGGCGCAATTAAAAAAATGAACGCTTACAGAATGCTTGAGGGTATGCACCCATCTATTGGTATGGCACAAAATGCTATAAAAGATATTTTAAGTGTTCAACAGCCAATACCTATTACAGTTGAAAAGGTAATTTCAGAAGTTGGCCGAACTTATAACGTAACACCGCAAGAAATTAAAAGCAACAACAGGCGCGGTAATATTTCAAACGCACGAAAAGTTTGTATGTATATAGTGCGCGAAGTTACAGGCATGAGTATGGAAGACATAGGCAAAGAGTTCGGCGGAAGAGACCATTCAACAGTTGTTTATTCTATAAATAACATTCAAAAAGTTATTGAAAAAGAACAGCACACAAGAGAAACTATTGAAGATATTATAAAAAATATAAAGTCATAAATTTTTAACAATACTTTTAACATTTAACAATAATATTTCAACATTAATGTTAAAAACAAATAATTTCTAACTTTTTAACATTTTTATACAAAATTTTCAACACGAAAAAAAATGTATAAAAAAAGGCTATTACACATTATGCACCACTTTTTAACAAATTAACAGCTACTACTACTATTACTACTTTATTATTTTATATTATAATAAAATAAATAAAAAAATGGAGATTAAAATGAAAATTATTTGCGATAAAATTACATTGAAAGAAGCTGTTACAGGCGTTTCAAAAGCTGTTATGGCTAAAAGCTCAGTTGTAGCACTAGAGGGAATACTTTTAAAAGCTGAGGGAATGCAACTTACTTTAACAGGCTATGACCTTGAAATGGCAATAACAACAACAATAGAGTGTAACGTAATAAAAAGTGGCGAAATAGTAATTAATTCAAAGCTTCTTTGTGATATGGTTAATAAACTTATATGTGAAGAAGTAGAAATTATTGTAGATGACAACAATAATATAACAATAAACGGCGATATTACAACTTATAATATATTAGGTATAGAGGCAGCGCAGTTTCCGGCACTTCCTAACCCTGATGTAGAAAACACAGTAGAAATTGAACCAAAAACACTTCAAGAAATGGTTAATTCTACAATTTATGCTGTTGCAACCGATGATAAGCGCCCTGCACACACGGGCGAGTTATTAATTTTTTCACAAGGTCACTTAAAAATTGTTGCGCTTGATGGCTTTCGCCTTGCTATAACAGACAGAGACATTGTTTGTGATAAAGATATAAAAATTATTGTTCCGCAAAAAACAATGCACGAAGCGGCAAATTTAATTTGTGATAGTGACGAAAACATATTGGTAAATGCAAGTAATAGGTTTGTAATTTTCTCAACAAGCAAATATAAAATTATAAGCAGGCTTATTGAGGGTGAATTTTTAGATTTTGAGGGTGTTATTCCAAAAAATGTAATTACTTCTGTTACGGTAGAAGTTAAAAAATTTATTGAAATAATTGAACGTGCAAGCCTTATTATTACAGAGCGCTTAAAAAACCCACTTAGAATTTATTTTAATTCAGATGGTTTAATTGAAGTTAAGTGCAAAACGGCACTTGGCAGCGTTGAAGATGAAATTAATGCGCAAATTGAAGGCGATGGTATAGAAATTGGCTTTAATTACAGATATTTACTTGACGCACTGCGAAACAGTGGTGAAGAAAAGGTAAAGTTTGAAATAAACGGTGCACTTAACCCAATTAAAATAAAGCCTATTGATAATGATAACTTTTTATTTCTTGTGCTACCTGTTAGGTTTAAAAACGATTAATAATTTTTAGGCCGTTTTAAAAAAATAATTATAAATTAGAAAAAAGGAGAAAAAGTGCAAGATATAAAAATTAAAACTGAATTTATTAAACTTGATAGTTTGCTTAAATTTGCAGGGCTGTGTTCAACAGGTGGCGAAGCAAAAGTGCTTATACTTGACGGTGAAATTAAAGTAAACGGTGAAGTTTGCACAATGCGTGGTAAAAAAATATATTCGGGCGATGTTGTATCAACTAAAACAGCTGAAATAAAGGTGAGTTAAAATTGATAATAGATAAAGTTGAAATTACAAATTTTCGCAATATTATAAGTGAAAATTTACAACTTTCACCGCAGCTTACAGTAATAAGCGGCATGAACGGCCAGGGTAAAACAAACATTCTTGAAGCAATTTGGCTTTTAACAGGTGCTAAAAGTTTTCGTGGCGTTAAAGATTCTCAGCTTATTACACATGGTTTAGACTTTTCTGTTATCAATTCTACAATAAAAGAAAATAATGACGATAAAAATATACGAATTGTAATAAATAAACAAAATAATACAAAAACTACACGGAAAGCAAACATAAACGGCGTTGAATATGCAAGGGCAAGCACAATTGCAGGAAACGTTACAGCAATAGTGTTTGAGCCTAACCATTTAAAGCTTATTAAATCAAGCCCTAGCGAGCGAAGAATGTTTATAGACACAGCTTTGTGCCAGCTTTATCCCTCATATATAACGCTACTGCGTAAATATAACAGAATTATAACGCAAAAAAATGCACTGCTTAAACAATATAATTTAACAAGCGGTGCAAGTGAATTGTTAGATGTTTACAATGAAACACTTGCAGAAACAGGTGAAGAAATATCTATTAAAAGGCAAACTTATATAAATAAAATTAAGGCAGATATTATAAAAAATTACGGTGATATAAGTAAGCAAAAGGAAGAAATAAGCATTTATTATACTTCTTGCTTTGATGAGAATGAGAATTCTCTTTTTAATAAAATAAACGAAAACAGAAAAAACGAGATAAATGCAGGGCACTGTTTAATAGGGCCGCATAGGGAAGATTTTACAATTAAAATTGACGATAAAGAAGCAAAATTTTATGCAAGCCAAGGCCAGCAACGAAGCGCGGTTTTAGCACTAAAACTTGCCGAGGCAAACGCTTTTTTAAATATAACGGGCGAAAACCCAATTATGCTTTTTGATGATGTATTAAGTGAGCTTGATGAAGAAAGGCAAACTTATATTTTAAACAACATTAAAAACAAACAAACAGTAGTAACGGCATGTGATGTAACGCTTTTTAACAAAACAAATGGCAAAATTTACATGGTTGAGAAAGGCAAAAT
>CAYJHA010000097.1:0-8805 GCA_964369785.1 uncultured Bacteroides sp. | reverse complement strand
TCCCTTTGGGAGAGCTGTCAATCTCGGATTGACTGAGAGGGTGCTCTTTAAGTTGGCAGTATTGCATTGGCCTCCCGTAACGTTACAAATTGATAATGCAAAAAATATTTGTAGGGCAAGGGCTCTGCACTTGCCGCACGTTGCAAATAATACTGCGTGCACAACGTGTGTTGGAGCTACCCCCGAAAGGAACTAATTTAATGGTAAAACAAAACAACTTGAAAGGCATTTCAATCCTTTCAATAACCGCTTTTATATGGGGCTGTGCCTTTGTTGCACAAAGCGCCGGCATGGACTTTGTGGGCCCGTTCACTTTTAATGCGGTTCGCAATTTTATAGGCGGTTTATTCTTAATGCCGTGCATTGCGTTTTTAGACGTTATCAACAAGCGCAAACCGTCACTTTTCGGCACGGCTAAAACGCCAAAACAGCGCAAAATGCTTCTTTTGGGCGGCACTGCTTGCGGCGCAATTCTTGCCGTAGCAAGTGCACTTCAACAGCTGGGCATATTAAATTCAACAGTTGGTAAAGCAGGGTTTATAACAACACTTTACATAATTTTTGTGCCGCTTTTTGGGCTTGTTTTAAAAAAGCATGTGGGCAAAAATATATGGGTTGGCGTTGTAATTGCAATTGTGGGGCTGTATTTGCTGTGTATTACAAGCGGCTTTTCACTTACAGCGGGCGACACATATTTAATTTTATGCGCCATAGTGTTTGCTTTTCATATTCTTACTATTGACCATTTCTCGCCACTAACAGACGGTGTTAGAATGGCTTGCATACAATTTTTTGTAGCAGGCGTGCTTAACAGCATACCTATGTTTTTGTTTGAAGCGCCTACCATTGAAAGCATAGCCGCCGCATGGCTACCTGTGCTTTACACGGGCGTTTTGTCAAGCGGCATTGCATACACGTTGCAAATTATTGGGCAAAAATACACACAGCCCACAATAGCCTCGCTTGTTATGAGCTTTGAAAGCGTTGTTGCCGTGCTTGCAGGCTGGGTATTGCTTTCCGAAAACATGACACCGCGCGAAATTTTAGGCTGTGTTCTTGTATTTTGCGCAATTATAATTGCACAACTTCCCGAGAGGAAAAAGGCCGCGTAATTTTAAACTCTCTAATTTTGCGGTGATATAGCACAGCAAAATTGACATATATTTCAGCGTATATTATAATTGTAGCTATTAAAAAGAAAACTTTGCGAAAATGAGGGTTCTTATGCAAAACACACTAAATACGCATACAGCAACGGCAAGTGCAAATGCGCGCTATAACTGGCTGGACGTTATGAAATTATTTGCCATGTTTTTTGTGTACACGGTGCATTATTCTTACATGGGCAGGTACGGCAACTATTTCTTTTTACTTTTAGTGCCGTGCTTTTTCTTTTGTGCGGGCTTTACTGCACACCGCCACCATGGCGACGATGTTTTGCCGTTTATATCGCATAAATTAAAGCGCATTGTGTGGCCGTACATAACGTTTTGTGCAATAAGCCTTTTTGTGCGCGTTTTGTTTTTTCAAATGTCTCTGTCTGAAATAATAGGCTGGCTTCGCCTTGCCGCACACGGTGGTAGAAACACAGTGCCCGTTGCGGCGCTTTGGTTTTTGCCGTGCATGTTTTTCCTTTGTATATACTACCACTTACTGCAAAAATTAGTAAAAAATAAGCTGCTTTTGTTGGCTGTTTGCTTTGCAATAAGTGCATGTGTGAAATTTATACGCGAAGAGCCCGTTTGGCCGTGGGGCATTGACATGGCGGCACGTTTTATTATTTACTATGCAATAGGAGATTTTGCATACCACTTACTGTCTAAATACCCTGTATTGAACTGGAACAAAATTGCAAAAGCGCTTATGCTTTGCATAACGGCGCTTTGTGTTTTCATATCGTACTTCGGCTTTTACTACGGGCTTGGCTACATACCCAGCTTAATGGGCATAGCACAGCCGCCTTTTTACATGCTGGCGGCAGAGCAGTTTTTGTATATTATAACAGGCACATGGTGCGTTGCGGCACTTAGTATGCTACTGCAAAATGTGCCTGCGCTGTGCAAAGCCGGGCAGTGCACACTTATATTTTGCGGCATGGAGCAAGTTGTTAAAACAATGTTGCCGCCGTTTTTCAGTGCATTCGGGCTAACTGTAAGCGACGCCGGCGGCGATGTTATGCTAATGCAGGCAGTGGGCACATTGGCAATTTGCTACTTTGTTTTTGCAGTGCCAATAAAAAAATACATGCCGTGGGTTATTAATTTTGACTGTGTTAAAAAAGCGCTGCTCTAGATAGTTTCAACTACTGTCGACACTATCTAATAAATTGACAAGCCTTATTTTTTGCGCAAATTAACAAGAAAGCCTGCGCTTACTAGCAAGCCGCCTAATAAGCTTGTAAAATCATATGTGCTTGCTATAAGCAAATCTATTACAATACCTGTGAATATTTGCCCGCAAAACACAAGCGTTGTAAGCTTAAACGCCGCCATTTTGCGCACTGTTACGTTAGACAAAAGCACAACCAAAACGCCAAAAACGCCACCAAGGTATATAAAAACTTGCGGTGAAAAACTAATAGATGACAAAGAGCCGGCGCTGAAAAACAGAGCTAAAACTATTGAAAAAGGCAAGCCCACTACATGGTTTATAAACGAGCCGGCCAGTGCGCCCGTGTGCTTTGAAAGCGCCGCGTTAACTGTTCTGTTAAGCACCACCGTTATGCCGGCACAAAACGAGGCCACAACCGCAAGCACCCCTGTGCCCACAGTGCTGTCTAGCATTACAAACACGCCTAGAAGTGAAAACGCAACGCCTATTAATGCCCTTTTTTGAAACGCGTGTTTTTTCATGCCAAAAAGGCCAAAGCTGTCTATTACAAGCGATGTTGCCATTTGCCCAAAAAGGCCCAGTGCAAGCAAGCTTGTAACGCTTATTTTGCCAAAAGAGTAGTTGTTGAACAGCGTTGTAATTATACCTATTGCGCCGCCAAGGTACGCCCAAAATGGCAGGCCTTTTATAAATTTTATGTCTTTTTTCGCCACTTTTAAAGCGGCAAAAGAAAATGCCACGCCTACAATATGTATAATTGCAGTGGCAATAAATATGTCATACGCGGCGCTAAGCTCGCCGTTTATAAATATCATAACCGCAATTAAAAGCCCGGTTACAAGCGAAAGTACACTATACATTAAAATAAACACAACCTTTAAACAGTAATACGTTAATTATACCACAGGAGGGCGAATTTTGAAAGCCGAGTTAAACGACGACAACAACGCACAAGACCTAAACGCAAAACAAAAAGAAAGCGTACGGGCTAGCATAATAATACCTAACATGGACGGCGCAGGCTGGCTTAAAGACAGCATTGAAAGTATTTACGCCCAAACGTTTACAAGCTTTGAGCTTATTGTTATAGACAATGGCTCTAAAGACGAGAGCCTTGAAATTGCGCGCAGTTACAAAAACCGTGCAAACTACACGCTTATTGAAAACAGCGAAAACACAGGCTTTAGCGCCGCTGTAAACGCAGGCATACGCCTTGCAAAAGGCGAGTTTGCCGTGCTTTTTAACAACGACGCATTTGCAGAGCCCGACTGGCTTTTTAACCTGATAAAAACAGCTGAAGAGGACGACAAAATTTTCGCCGTGCAAAGCCTTATGATTCGCCACTACGAGCGTGACATATGCGATGACGCCGGCGATTATGTTACACTGTTTGGCTTTGCGTGCAAACGTGGCGACGGCCTTTATTGGAAGCGCTATACAAAAAAACAGCGCATATTCTCGGCGTGTGGCGGCGCAAGCCTTTACAGAAAAAGCATACTGGACGAAATAGGCCTTTTCGACGAGCTATTCTTTGCGTATTTTGAAGATGTGGACATTTCATGGCGTGCAAATTCTCTTGGCTACAAAAACATGTATTGCCCTGCCGCAAAGTGCTACCATATATGCGGTGCAACAACGGGCGCAGTGCGGTATAACGATTTTAAGAGCGTGCAAAGTGGGCGCAACAGCATATTGCTACCGTATAAAAATATGCCGATAATTATGTTTTTAATTAATTTTTTGCCGCTATTGCTCGGCTATGCGCTAAAAACGCTTATGTTTTGCATAAAAGGCTTTGGCGCGCCATATATTAAAGGGGCAAGGCAAGCTTTTGCCGCAATGCCTAAAATTGAAAAGCCACGCTTTAAGCTGAAAAATTTGCCTAATTATTTATATATTGAAGTAATGCTTATTGCCTACTGTTTCACTTATGTGGCGTATAGAATTCGGCGGTTTATGAAAATTAAATAGTGTCAACACTATTTAAACAAAATAATGTGAAATATCGTTAAAGCTATTGGCAAAACGTCAAAAATGAATTATAATTAATGTACTGTAAACAGTAACGGAAGAAAATACTGTTTTTTTAATAACACAATAATAAATATTTAGGAGTTGAGCATATGGGATTTTTTTCAAAACTACTGGGCCTTGGTGCAATGGCAGGTGCGGCCGCAGGTGCATACTTTGTGGCAAAAAAATACAACGAAAACGCACAATTAAAGAAAGAGACAATTGAGCTTACAACGTTTGATAGCGACATGCAAGGCGAAGCAGTGCCCGACGCAAACTTTATTGAAGACGTGAAAAAAGCGGCCATTGAAGTGTACGACGAAGCAAAAACAACTGTTAAAGCAACTGCTGAAAAAGCAGGTGTTGACACAGATGAACTTACAGACGCAGTAGGCACAGCAGGCAAAGCTTTTGTTAGCGCAGGCAAAGCAGTGGCAGACAGCGCAGGCAAAGCTGTTACAAAAAAAGTAAAAAGCGTAAAAAACAGCGCCGCAAGCCAAGCAGGCGAAACAGTTGAACCGGCAGATGAAATTGTAATTGACGTTGAACCCATAGCACAAGAAGACGAAGCAAAATAACATTTTGCAACAAAATTTAAAATTATAAAATAAATTTGTAGGGGCGGCTTTTGCCGCCCCTACAAACGGAATACAGAACTATATATATGAAAACACATAAAATAACAAAATATAAAAAGTACATAAGCACAAAATTTTTATGGCGTCCCATATTTTTTGTGGCGGCAATTGTTTGGCTTGAACTTGTTTTAAAAATAATGTGCCTTGGCACTTTTATTGATGAGAGCTTGCTTTACATAGCTTTATTTTCTGTGCCTGTGGGGCTTGTATGCACTTTTTTTACATCACTGTTCAAGCGCCACATAAACAGCTTAATTGCTACCTTAATAATGGTGTTTTTTACATTTTGGTACGGCACACAGGTGTGCTATTACTACACGTTTACGTCGTTTTATGTGCTGGACACACTTGCACTTGCAAAAACGGCTATAAACAATTATTCACAAGAGGCATTAAATGCAATTTTAGGCACCGCACCTACACTAATTCTTTTGTGTGTGCCGCTATTTGTGTTGCTTTTTCTGGGGCGTTTGCCTAAAGAGCGGCATGTTTTTGAGCGCATTATTAAAGAGGACATAGAAAACCGCAGAAAAGCTGAACAAGAAACACTAAAAGAAACAAGTTTTATAAAACGCACTGTTCTTTCATTGTTCAGGTACTCAAACGGGCAAAAAATCTTTCCTCGTGCAGGCAGGCGTTACAGTGCCGCTGTGCTCATATCTGCGGCTTTTTTGCAAACTTTGGCAGTTATTATAACGCTAAACTCAAGCGGCGGAATTTTAAGCCCCAGCGCTGTTTACACATCGTCATTTTCACCGCCGCTTGCTGTGCGCAACTTTGGCATGTATACCTCAACACGCATTGAAGCACAGCGCGCATTTGTGGGGCTTTATACCGACACTTTTTCACAGCCGAGCACACCTGCCGCGGCTTTGCCCGAGCAAGGCACAAGCACAGGTACAGGTGATACTTCACAGCAAAACGGTGAGGATAGCGACGATTTAGCAAGCGGCAGTGAAAGCGCTTCAAGCACACAGCAAGGCGGCGACAGTAGCGGTGAAAGTTCAATTTATAACGCAAATGTTATGGACATTAACTTCAGCTCCTGGGCAATGCAAGAGCTTGACACAGAGCTGAAAGAAATGCACGAGTATTTTGCACAGCGCGAGCCAACACTGCAAAACGAATATACAGGTATATTCGAGGGAAAAAACCTAATATTTATAACGGCAGAGGGCTTTTGGGAATATGCAGTTACGCAAGAGTATACACCAACGCTGTACAAACTTGTTAACGAAGGCTTCGTGTTCGAAAACTTCTACAACCCACTGTGGTGGACTTCGACAATCGACGGTGAATTTGCCGCATGCACGGGGCTTTTTCCGTCAAGTTCGTTTAAATCGTTCGAGACAAGCGGTGCAAACTCAATGCCGTTTACAATGGGCAATGTGCTTATGGGCGAGGGCTATGAAACAACTGCTTACCACAACCACACTTACAACTATTATAACAGAGACATATCGCACCCGAACATGGGGTACGACTACTATGGCGCCGGTAACGGCTTAACTGTTACCCCAACATGGCCCGCGTCAGACATTGAGATGATGGAAGAGACAATACCGGACGCATTAAGCGGTGAAATGCCTTTTCACAACTATTACATGACTATAAGCGGCCATTTATATTACACTTATAACGGAAACGCCATTGCTTATAAAAACAAAGACCTTGTGGACGACATGGATATGAGCGAGGAGGCAAAAGCGTACACCGCAACGCAAATAGAGCTTGACAAGGCGCTTGAATACACTATAAACGAGCTTGAAAAAGCAGGCGAGCTAGAGAACACAGTTATATGCCTTTCAGCTGACCACTACCCATACGGGCTTAGCGAAAGCACAATTAACGAGTTTTACGGCGGCGAAATTGACATGGAATTTGAACTATTTAGAAGCCCGCTTATTATTTGGAGTGCAAGCATGGAAGAGCCTGTTGTAATTGACAAAATTTGCTCATCTGTTGACATTTTGCCGACGCTTTTAAACTTGTTTGGCGCCGAGTATGACTCGCGGCTTTTAATGGGGCGCGATATTTTATCAACATCAAGCGGCATAGCAGTTTTTTCAAGCGGCAGCTTTATTACCGAAAACGGCGCTTACAGCGCTTATGCAGATGAATTCACCCCCAGCGCAAACAGCACAACAGGCACAGACGGCGACTATGTTTTAAACACGTTTAACTACTCGCAAGACATGCTGAAAATGTCGCAGTTAATAGTGAAAAACGACTACTATGGCGTGTTGGGGCTTGAATGAAAAATTTATTTAACTTGACAAAGTGCGTTCATTAATAATACACTATAACTATATTAAAAATGAAAAGGAGAGATTTGTGCATGGAAAGCCCGGAACCCCGATTATTTAAAGCAAAACAAAATAAAAAGCACCGTGCGCAAGGCTCATACGCATAAAATTTTGCCTGTGCCTTAATGTAGCGGCTCGGTGCGGAAAGCAGGCATATTATGATAAAGTATTACAGCACCGAAAACGGCGCTATAACAGAAAAAAGCGCCCTACAAAACGGCGCATGGGTGAACATGTATGCGCCCACGCCGCAAGAGACAGAGCAAATTTCAAAAGCACTTTCAATTGACCCAACGCTGCTTCACGCCGCCCTTGACGAAGAAGAGCGAAGCCGCATTGATTTTGAGGACGGACACATGCTTATACTTGTAGACACACCTACGGTAGAGCAGGGCAAAGGGCAAAGTTTTGTATATTCCACAATACCGTTTGGAATTATTTTAACAGAAAACAACATTATAACAGTATGTTTAAAAGAAAACGCGCTGTCAAACTCTTTTGTTCAGGGCATTGTAAAAGCTTTTTCAACAAAGAAAAAAAACAGAATGACACTGCAAATTTTATACCGCAACGCAAGCCTGTTTTTGAACTATCTGCGCGAGGTTGACAAAGCTAGCCAGCGCGTTGAAAATGAACTGCACTTATCTATGAAAAACAAAGAGCTTATTCAAATGCTAGGCCTTGAAAAAAGCCTTGTGTACTTTTCTACTTCTTTGAAAAGCAACGAAATAGTGCTTGAAAAGCTGCTTAGAATGGACTTTGTGAAAAACTACCCCGACGACACAGAGCTGCTTGAAGACGTTATAATAGAAAACAAGCAGGCTATTGAAATGAGCAACATTTACCGCAACATTCTAAGCGGAACAATGGACGCTTTTGCGTCGATTATTTCAAATAACTTGAACATGGTTATGAAACTTCTTGCGGCGCTTACAATTATTTTAACAGTGCCAACAATAGTTTTCGGGCTTTTTGGCACAAATGTGCCACTGCCTTTTGGGAACTCTCCTTTTGGGTTTGTGGCGGTTATAGCAATTGCAATTGTGCTTACAGTGGGCAGTGTTGCTATTATGAAAATAAAAAAATGGCTGTAAAATTAAGGATGTGTTTTCTGCGGAAAACACCTTAGCCAAGCCGATGTAATACGAACCCGTTTTATGACAAATGGGCAAGATTTCTATCGGCGTCAAAGCCTTTTGCAATGCGTCAGCATTACTGCAAGGCTTTTCCTTGCAATAAACCTCGCCCATTTGCCATAAAATCGTAGACCTAAAAGCACATAAATTGTGCATATAACAAGGCAGACGACGACGGCACACTGGCGTTTGTCTAGGAGGATAACGCAGTTAGATGTGCAATTTATGTGCTTTTAGGCGGGTTCGGATTATATCGGCTTGGCTAACCAAGCCGATGTAATACGAACCCGAAATTTTCTAACATACAAGGGGCTGTGACACAATAGAATAAAACTCGTCAATTTGACGAATAAATGTAGGGGCGGTCCTGTGTGACCGCCC
>CAYJHA010000096.1:0-8867 GCA_964369785.1 uncultured Bacteroides sp. | reverse complement strand
AACTTAAAGAGCGCCCTCTCAGCCAATCCGAGATTGACAGCTCTCCCAAAGGGAGAGCCGATAGACTAAAACTTTGCCTCGCCCTTCGGGAGAGGTGGCACCGCAGTGCCGGAGAGGGCGTTTTTACGCTTAAGTTGACGGCATTGGGACGGGCAACCCGTCCCCTACAAAATTTGTGGTATTATCAAATTTGTTTGTTTCGGGCGGCCACTGGCCGCCCCTACAAATACGCACCATGCAACAAACCGCACCATGCAATAAATTCACACCATGCAACAAATACGCACACGCATATTTTAATAATCTGAATAAACAACAGCCTCTGTCTCATAAACGTTGTTGTAAATATCGGTAAGTTTAAAATACACAACTGCGTCTAAATCGCCCACGTCGCTGTACGTAACTTTAATGTCTCTTCCGTTTGCAACAAATGTGTCGCCCATAACGTACGAGTCAATATAATCCCAATCGTATGAATAATAGTCGAAAACCCACTCAACGCTGTCGCCGCTTTCAAGCTGGAAAAGGCCCTTGCCAAGGGGTGCGCCTACCTCGCTGTATTTACGGTAGCCGGCAACATAACCTGTCGGGATTTCATTGTCCCAGTACACAATAATTTCAATGTACTCATCGCTGTTTAAAAGCGCAGGCACCATGCCGTATGTGTACCAGTCGTCGTCGCTTTCATATACGTCTTCTTCTGCATAAAACGGTACAGTGTGCCCGTTTAAAGTAACCCAAGTGTAGTCGAATTCTACAAGCAAATCGCCGTCGTCGTCAAACTCATACACGTTGTCGCTACCTAAATCAATGTAGCCCTCGCCGTCGTCTAAAAGCGCTTGCAGCTCAATTTTGTTTATCTCGTCCCATTCTTCGTCTGTTAAGCTTAAAACAAAACTGTCGCCTTTTTCATATATATAAAGCTCGCCCAAAAACTCGCCTTCAGAGCTCTCTTGATACGTTTGCGCTGTGTCTGCGTCGTACCAGTCTTGCTCAGAGTAATCTTGCTCTAGCTCTGTGCCTGTGCTTTGGCTATACTGTATTTGCCCGCCGGACATAGCACTTATGTACACATTAAAAAATTCTGTGTAAGCAGGTGTGTAGCCAACGTCGTGCAAAATGTCTTGAATGTCGGAATACTCATTAATATAATCTTGCGGAAAGTACATTGCAAGCCCGTAAGCGTCTGATACATCACTGCTGTTTTTGTAATATTTTACGGCGTTGCCAACTGCGTCTATAACGTCATCGCCGCCGTCAACATCTGCCTTGTAAACATAGTCTACCATGTCTATTTGCTCATAGTCGCCGTCGCCAAAATCTTTCGCGTCGCTTCTTGCAACAGATATTTTCCTGTACTCGTTGTTTATAATATCTGCAGTTGAATTTGCGAAATAGTCTGTTAATACGTCGTATAAATAGGGCATTTGCCTTAGCTCTACAATAGACAGCGTTGCATTTGGCCTGCGCATTTCATCTTCACACGCCTCTACAAAGTCATCAATTATATGCACGCCCACATCAACAGTGTCGGCCGAGGGGTTTTCGCTTAAGTATGTAAGCCAGTTTTCATAGTGCCAGCCCGTGCCGGGCTCTGTCTCTTGCGAGGCTATCATATAATCGGCATACGGTTCTAGCATAAGCGCCGTTTCGGCTGTTGCCATAAGGCAAGCGTCAAAGCCCACAAAGTCAAACTTTACGCTGCTCTGCGCAAAAGCGTCTTCCATAGTTGATAGCGTCAGCGTTGAGTATGGGTAGTGCTCGTCGTACCCAAAGCCCGACATAGTGCCGCCGCCGTGGTTCCAAAGAATAATGCTGTAACGGTCAGCCGGGTAGCTTTGCACTGTGTCGTTAATAAACTTTGTTAATGTTTCAGGCTCTGCCATGTTCAAAAGCCCTAAATTATCGTCAATTGAAATTAGCTCGCCGTCTTTCACTTGCCAATACTGGCATGTGTCGCCGCTAATTTCCCTCATATCCCAGTAATAAGAGCCGCCTGTCATTATAATAAGGTTCACATTGTCGCCAAAATCTGCCCTCATCATTTCTTCAATGTCGCCGCTGGCGTAGCCGCCGTCGCTCTCAAGGTCAGAGCCAAGCAAGTACACCATAATTGTGCTCACGTCTGTGCCGTCGCCTTTAATAGCTGTGTGGAAATCACGCACATCTGTAAGCGCTAAGTCCTCGCCAAACGTGCCCTCGCCGTCGTTTGAGCCACTGCCGTAATTGTTGCCGCTTTCATTATATGCCGTATCATCGCCATAACTGCTGTAATCGTCGGTGTCATCCGGAAGTAAAAGCCCAATAATAAATAAGGCAAGAAGTATAATAAAAACTGTAAGGCAGCCCGTGAAACAGCCACGCGCACAGCCTTTTTTCTTTTTGCCGTTTTGGCTGTTGTTTTGGAAATTCTGGTTTTGCCCGTTTTGATAATTTGGCGCTTGATTCGCGCTGTTTTGGTAATTGCCGCCTGCCTGTGTGTTTGTGGGCTGTGTGTAGTTGTTTGCGCCTGAATATTGTGCATTCACCGCGCCGCCGTGTTGCTGTGGCATGTTGTGTGTTTGTGTGTTTTGTGTGCTGCTTAGCGCAAAAGAAGCGCCGCAGCTCTCACAAAATTTAGCTGCCGGTGTGTTGTTGCTGCCGCATTTGTTGCAATTCATGTGTGTCACCTTTCGGGTTAAATTGTTTGTTTTTTTATTTAAACAGTGCCGCCACCGTTTAGATAACGCCGCCGCTTAAATATATTTTAAACATTTTACTTTAATTTCTGTGATGTGTCAAATATTAATAATGTGGGGGCAGTGCTCTGCTTAAATATTCCGCAGGCCCTGTCTCATACAAGTTATTGCCTTGCGCGTCTACCGCAACAACAAGTGGTAAATTTTCCACTGTCAATTCCCTTATTGCTTCACTGCCTAAATCTTCAAAGCAAATAAGACGGGCGCTTTTTACGTGCGCGGCTATAAGCGCACCGGCACCGCCGTATGCCGCAAGGTACACAGCGTTTGTGCTTTTTATTGCGTTTACAACTTCAGCGGCCAAAAGGCCCTTACCTATTATACAGCGCAAGCCCATTTGCATAAGTTTCGGTGTGTATGCGTCCATTCTTCCGCTGGTTGTCGGGCCCACACTGCCTATAACTTCGCCGGGGCGTGCAGGCGTTGGCCCTGCGTAGTATATGCTTGCGCCGTTTATGTCAATAGGCAAGCTTTCGCCTCTGTTTAGCATGTCTGTCATGCGTGCGTGGGCGGCGTCTCGCGCTGTGAATATAGTGCCCGAAAGCAAAACTTCGTCGCCTGCGCGCAGTTTTTTGCACACTTCTTCACTTAGTGGCGTTTGTAAAATATGTTGCATTTTTTTATCTCCTTTTGCTTTGTGTTAGCTAGCCAATCCGATGTAATACGAGTTCGGATTATATTGGTTTGGCTAAGGGCGGCAATGCCTAAACCAATTTCAAATATTGCCACCAAAAACAGTGCTATTGACAAAGCGCTATAATACAGTTTTCAGCCGCCTTGTTGCGTGGCAACTAATGTTTACCGCAACAGGCAAGCCTGCTATGTGCGTGGGGAACGTTTCTATTTGCACGCCAAGCGCAGTTGTTTTGCCGCCAAACCCCTGTGGCCCTATGCCTAGGGCGTTAATTTTTTGTAGTAGCTCTGCCTCCATCTCGGCGTAAAACTCATCGCTGTTAGCACTGCCTATTTCACGAAGCAGCGCCTGTTTTGCAAGCGCCGCAACTTTGTCGAACGTGCCGCCTATGCCCACGCCCACAACAATTGGTGGGCAAGGGTTGCCGCCGGCAAGGCGTGCTGTTTCCACCACAAAATCCACAACGCCTTGCCTACCTGCAGACGGCTTAAGCATTGCAATTCTGCTCATGTTTTCGCTGCCAAAGCCTTTTGGCATTAGCGTAATTTCTATGCTCTCACCTGCTGTTAGGCTTGTATTTATAATGGCAGGCGTGTTGTCGCCCGTGTTTTTTCTTCGTAATGGGTCAGCCACTACACTTTTGCGCAAATAGCCTTCTGTGTAGCCGCGGCGTATGCCCTCGTTTATAGCCGCTTCAAAATCGCCCTCTATGTGCACATCTTGCCCTATTTTTACATACACGCACGCCATGCCTGTGTCTTGGCATATGGGCAGGCCTGTATTTTTAGCGTCATCAATGTTTTTGCACAACATATCAAGCGTGCTTTTTGCAAGTGGCCATGGCTCGCTTTTTTGTGCCGCTCTCATTGCATTTTCAACGTCACACGGCAGTTTATTGTTTGCCTGTGCACACATTTTTTCAATAGCAAGCGCTATTTCGCTAGAAGTTACGTTTTTCAAAAAATCGCTCCTTTTATCAAAGCTGCCCAAAATAAAAACTTTGCCATCGCTTTTTGCAGTGGCGGCGTTTCGGCAGCTGCTTTATCAACATACACACCATTATACGCTTTTATTAGCTTTTTTTCAATATTTCAATGCTGTTTTCAACAAAAATAACATCGATAAAACGCACTAAAAGCAACTTATTAAAATAATTTTAAAAAATTCAACATTTAGACACAAAATTGTTGTATAATATATTGCGCAATACATTTTATTAATAATTAAAAAGGAATGAATTTAAAATGAAAAACCACATTAAAACACTTTGCCTGCTTTTGGCATTAATTATTTGCATGTTCAGCTTTGCCGCATGTGCGCCAACTGAAACAGCCGACAGCAGCGCACCTGCACAAGAAGAAGCAAGCACTGAAGAAGAAGTGCAAGAAGAAACTGAACCCGAACTTGAAACAGTGCCGATGACAACACACGAGCCCGGCCTTTTTATAGACGGCGAAAAAATTGAAGTAGACACACTTATGACAGTTGGTGACACGGAAATATCGCTTGATATGTTCAGATATTTTTACATTTCGAACAGAATGAGCGTTGACGGCGGCGACGTTAGCATTTGGGACATGGAAGCAGAAGAGTTCCAAACACTTGCACAAACTATTCTGGACGTATCAGTGCAAAACGCACTTTCTATGGAAGCTATCAGAAAATTAGCTGAAGACAATAACATTACTTTAACCGACGAAGACATGCAGGCTGTTGAAGAAGAAATTGAATACGGCGTTGCACAAATGGGCTCAGAAGAGGCTTTTGAAGAGTGGCTTGTTTCGCAAAACATGTCGCTTGATATTTTCAACACTTTAATGGAAAACACAATGCTTTTATCACGCGTTATAGAAGAAGTTTACGGCGAGCAAACGAAAGCTGAAATTGAAGAGACATTTGTTCACGCACAGCACATTTTAATTATGAAGCCGACAGACACAGAGGCAACAACAGAAGAAACAACAGAAGACGAAGCCGCTGAAGAAGAAGCAAGCGAAGACAACGAGCAACTGAAATTAGCCGAAGAAGTTTTGGAAAAAGCACTGGCCGGCGAAGATTTTGACGAGCTTATGAAAGAGTATAACGAAGACTACGGCCAACCTGCCGAGGGCTATTACTTCACAACAGGCGAAATGGTAGTAGAGTTCGAAGAGGCAGCATTTGCGCTTGAAGATAACGAAATTAGCGACGTTGTTGAGACGACTTACGGTTACCACATTTTGCGCCGTTTGCCTATGGACGAGGCGTATATTGAAGAAAACCTAATCTCGCTTTTCACAGGTACACAGGCAGAGGCAGCGCTTAATGAAGAGCTACTTGCTTTAATGGACGGCTTTGAAGTTGAATATGACGAGAATTTTGAATTGATTGCACCTGATACGTTGTTCTAAATTTGGTTGCGGGGCACTTGTGCCCCACCCATAAATAATGCACTAATCCGCAAAGGGTTAGCTATATTTTCATTCGTGTAACACAATATACTTTTTTTGTACACAATTTTAAACTATAATATTTAAAAACAAATTTTAAGAACAAGGAACGGTAAACTATTATGGCGAGTGAAAAAATTTTTATTGTAGACGACGACAAAAACATATGCGAGCTTTTGCGCCTTTACCTTCAAAAAGAGGGTTTTTCAACAGTTATTTTTAACGACGGCGAGGCGGCTGTTTTGGCGTATGACAAAGAAAAGCCCGACCTTGTTTTGCTAGACGTGATGATGCCGAAAATGGACGGCTGGGAGACATGCCGCAAAATTCGTGCAAAGGGCAACACGCCTATTATTATGCTAACTGCTAAGGGCGAAGTTTTCGACAAAGTGCTGGGCCTAGAGCTTGGCGCTGACGACTATATGGTAAAGCCGTTTGACGCAAAAGAAGTTGTGGCAAGAATAAAGGCTGTTTTGCGCAGAACAACAGCACCGGCACCAAGCGAAAACAAAGACGAAAATGTGATAAACTTTGACAAGCTTGTTGTAGATTTATCGCGCTATGAACTGCGCATTAACGGCGAAGTTGTGGCGGCGCCGCCAAAAGAGCTTGAACTTTTACATTACCTTGCAAGCCACCCAAACAGGGTTTTCACGCGTGACCAACTTTTAGACGAGGTTTGGGGCTTTGATTATTACGGAGACTCACGCACAATTGACGTGCACGTTAAACGCCTGCGCGAAAAATTGGAAGATACAAGCGACGAATGGAGCCTTAAAACTGTTTGGAGCAAGGGTTATAAATTTGAAGTAAAAGAGTAACGCATATGCTAAAAAGTATTTCTACACGTTTTTTTTACACAACGTCAATTTTATTGCTTTGCGGCATAGCTGTTATGGGCTCAATGCAACTTTACCTTTCAACGCAAGTTTTCAGGCAAGAGCGAATTTCGTCACTTGAGAACACCATAAATATAACACTTGATATTTTGCATGAATACGAAATGGGCGAGAGTGTTGCAGAAACTGTTGAAAGCGCTGTTAGCGTGACACAAGATTTAATACTTACAGCAAATGCCACTGAAAATTTGTTGATAGTGACTGACTCTGACGGTAAAATTTTGATGTGTAACGACCAGAGAATGACACAAAAACACATGGGCAGAGATATACCCGCACGCATGTTAAACGAGGTTTTCACCACAGGTTATGCAGCCGGTATAGGCTCGTTCTATGACTTTTTCGACAATGCATATTACTACGCAGGTAAGCCTATATACAGTAACACCAACGTTTTAGTGGGCTATATGTTTGCTATGTCTGACGCGAGTATGCTTTTAGAATACATGTCCAGTATGTTCAGCATGTTCATACTGTCGGCCGGGCTTATGCTTGTGGTTTCGAGCGTTTTGTCCATATGGCTTACGGCCAGAATGACAACGCCTTTGCGCAACATAACACATGCGGCAAAAAAATTCGGCGAGGGCAATTTCTCAGTGCGTGTTGCCGTTAAGGGCGACGACGAAGTTATGCAACTTGCGCAAAGTTTTAACACAATGGCAGATAGCCTAGAGCAGTTTGACGACGCGCGCTCGAGCTTTATGGGCAACATTGCGCACGAGCTTAGAACACCTATGACAACTATAAAAGGCTTTGTAGACGGCATGTTAGACGGAACAATACCGCCCGAGAGCAGTGAACATTATTTGAAAATAGTGTCGGAAGAGGCAGGTAGGCTAACGCGCCTTATTAAAAACATGCTGGATATTACAAAGCTAGAAACGAATGAATACAGCGTAAACGCGCAGTATTATGACATTTGGGAAAACATAACAGGCGTGGTTTTTGCCGCAGGCGAGCGCATTGCAAACGAGGGCATTACATTAAAAGGCTTTACGCCTGTGCGCACACTTGTTTATGCCGACAGTGATTTGGTTTACCAAGTTATATATAATTTGTTCGATAATGCGCTTAAATTTTGCGAGGGAAGCAAAGAAATAGAATTTTTTGTAATACCCGACAAAACGAGCGTTACAATTAGAATACGAAACACGGGCGAGGGAATTGCACCCGAAGCACTGCCGTATGTTTTTGAGCGCTTTTACAAAGAAGACAAAAGCCGTGGGCTAAACACAATGGGCAGTGGGCTAGGCCTTCATATTTGCAAAGTTCTTGTAAATATGTCGGGCGGAAAAATATGGGCAGAGAGCAATTACGGCGAGGACTGCACATTTTCGTTTACATTGCCGAGAGTGGAAAAAGAACTGAACAAGGCAAACAGCAATGCAGCAAAACGCGGCGGAGCAAGCGCAACATCAGGCACAAAACAGCTGCCGTATGTTAGCGCAAACGGCAAAGAAGTGAGCGAAGAGCAATAGGGCGCGTTTATTATTTGCCCAAAACATATACCGGAAAGCAGAGTTTAACATGAAAAAAATTAACATATACACCGACGGTGCATGCAGTGGCAACCCCGGCCCCGGTGGCTATGGCGCAATTATTGAGTACAACGGCACCGAAAAAGAAATTAGCGGCGGCGAGCCGAACACAACAAACAACCGCATGGAGCTAATGGCGTTTATATGTGCACTGCGTGCACTAAAACAGCCGTGCGACATAACACTTTGTAGCGATTCGAAATACGTAATTGACGGGCTTGAAAAAGGCTGGGCAAAAGGCTGGCGTGCACGTGGCTGGGTGAAAAGCGACAAAAAGCCTGCACTTAACAGCGACTTGTGGGCCGAACTGCTTGATTTGTGCGAAGAGCACAAAATTACTTATAAGTGGATAAAAGGCCATGCAGGCCACGCTGAAAACGAGCGATGTGACGCACTGGCGGTAAGCCAAGCGCAAAAATTTAAAACATAAACTTTTTTGAAAAAAGCTTTAGCGTGTCAAAAAGGTTGTAGCAGTTCGTTGTTATAATGAACATTAAAAGTTTTACTAAATTTTTTTCAAAAAATTTCGGGTTCTTAGGGCGGAGCCCTAAGGTGTTTTCGCAAAAAACACAACCTTTTTTAGTGAATGGGGTTTTCGAAAAACTGACGAATTGCACCAATTTTGGTGC
>CAYJHA010000095.1:0-8891 GCA_964369785.1 uncultured Bacteroides sp. | reverse complement strand
TGAAGCCCTCCCACTACATTAAATGCTATGTTTAATTAAGCAATAGCAAATTCATACTCGTCTTGAATTTGTTGTGCTAAATCTTCAGGTGTTACAAGGCCTAAAAGAAGCTCTTGCAAACCACGTTGGTATAGTGTTTGAACTGATGCAGGTAGCAAGCCGTCGAAGTTACGGCAAGGTTCTGCAACTTCTGCCAAAGCAACCATTTGTTGTGTAACAACGTTAAGTTTGCTTTGGTCATACTCAACTTCCCATGAAGAGAAGTCGCCTGCTTCGTTAGAAGATACGCCCCACTCATCTGTGATGATGTAGTTAGCAATAAAGTCATGAATTGCAGGAATTTTTTCTTCGCTTGCGTTTGCGCCAATAGCCATAGCCCAAACAGCAGAAAGTTCAATAGAATCGCCTGCAACAGCACCTTCAACAGGGCCCGGCCATGCAGCAGCTTTTGTAACTTCAGCAATTTCAGGTGCGTTGTTAGCTATTGTTGCGTTCTCCCATTGGCCTGCTGAGAACATAGCTGCTTCGCCTGTCATGTAAAGTTGCAAACGCTCGTCGTTTGTAATACTTGCAAAGTTGTCGTTAAATACGCCTTCTTCTGCAAGCATTTGGAAATCTGTCAAAGCTTTTACAAAACCTTCGTCTGTAAATGCAGATTCGCCGTTTTCTGCCATGATGTTATTAATGAACTCAGGGCCTACATATTTGTTAACAAAAGCGCTGAAAAGGATAGAGTCAGCAAATAGTGGGTCTTTAATACCAAGTGTAATTGGTGTGTAGCCTGCTGCAGCAATTTTGTCGCTTGCTTCTACAAGCTCTTCAACGTTTGAAGGGAATTCTGTAACGCCTGCTTCTTCAAAAATAGCTTCATTGTAAAGAATGTAGCCATAGTTGTTTGTAGAGCTGGGGATACCGAAAATTTGACCATCAGTTGTTGTGTGCTCTTCAAGTGTACCATCAAGCATTTTATCTTTAATACCGCTATCTGTAACAAAAGCTGTCATATCTTGAATTAAGCCTTCCGGGCCAAATGTTTTTGTTTGGTTAGCTTTAAGAAGAACTATGTCTTGCAAGTCGTTAGCTGTTGCAAGTGCTGTAACGTTTGTGTTATATGTTTCACCTGATGGCAAAGATTCCATAACAATTTCAAATTTGCCTGCGTTGTCAGCATTAAAATTATCAATAGCTATAGTAACTTCATCGTAATACTGTGATGTATCTGTCCAGAAACTACCGAAAGTGATTTGTACAGCGTCTCCGCTTGGTTCTGCTGTGTCTGCTGTGTCTGCTGTGTCCGCTGTGTCTGCGCCTGTGTCTTCAGCCGGTGCCGGTTGTGAGCAACCTGCAAAAACGCTTACCATTAGCATCATTGCAAGAAGCAGTGCTAGAATTTTTTTCATACTTTTTTCCTCTTTTCTTAAAAATGTTTATTCATAAAACATGCCTTGTGCATGTAGTATGCTGTTTAAAATTTGCATTACTTATTTAAGTTAACGCAAACAAGGGTGTTTTAGCGTTGAGTATTTAAGCGGCAGTGCATATGGGTTTTTGCGTGGGTCAATGTCAAAACGTGTTATGTAGTTCCAAAATGCGCCGCGCTCGTCCACATTACAAAGCCCCCACCTTATGCCCTCAAGCGGTGTACGGTCTTTTTCATCATCATCGCACCTGTATGGGCCTGCCGCCATTGGTGTATCTTCTAAAAGTGCCATTATCTCAAAGTTTATGCCGTCTTTTGAGTATTGAATTGTGTTTTTTTCGGGGCCATCTCTGTTTAATAATGCAGCCATGCCACCTTTATATTCCCACAAAAGTGTTTCGTGCCCACTGTTTGTAATTGGGTTGAACTCACTGTGTTCATAAGGGCCTAAAATATCGTCTGACATTGCAACGCCCCAGCGTGTATCATAACCGCCAAGTTTAAACCTGTCGTGCATTGCCGCCGCCTTATAATATAAGTAGAACTTATTATTATAATAAAATAGGCTTGGGTCATGTGTTCTGCCTGTAAAATATTCGTCGTTGTAATTGCCCTTTGCTACGCCCTCAAACCAGCGCCCGGCTTTCATAGGCTCTAAAATATTTTGCCTTGTTTTAGTCCACGGGCCGTTTGGGTTTTCAGCCACAGACATTGCAACGTTTTCATTAAAGCCTGTGTAGTCTCCTTGCGGTATAGCTTGGTAAACAAGGTAATATTTGCCGCCGTGTGCAAGAACTTCCGGTGTGCACACAGTGCGTTCATCATACTCGCCTTTATTTCCGCGTGCAACGGCTATCCCCTGCTCTTGCCAGTTAATTCCGTCTTGTGAAGTGGCATAAAATATATCGGCATAATCCCACGGGAAATGTTTTGTTTTGCTGTCAAAAACAGCCTCGCCCAAATATATCCCTACTGATTTTGTGTACCATACATAATACGTATTATCAACCTTTATCACGCTGCTAGGGTCTCTTCTGTGCACGCCGTATTCGTAGCCTAAACCTTTTACGTTTGTATATGTAAAACCACAATACCACTCGCCGTTTTCTTTCAAATAGTTTTGCGCCCTTAAAGACGCCGCACTCATTTGCATAATCAATATGTTCCTTTCAGGTGTGTGCATTTTATGTTCAGCACACGTGTGTACATAGTATAGACCTGTGCCTTAATTTCCTAAGAATTGGCAGTTGTTATCTGCGTATTCAAGCGGGTAGTCGTACGGGTGCTTTCTTGTGTCGGTGTCAAAGCGCACAATACAGTTCCAAAGCGAGCCTCTCTCGTCTAAATGGCAAAGCCCCCACCTAATTCCTGCAAGCGGTGCGTCGTCTGTTTCTTGTGTTCTAAAAGCGCCGCCTGCCTGTGGTGTGTTGCCTTCAAGGCGCGCCATAAGTTCAAAGTTAACGCCGTCTTTAGCGTATTGAATTGTGTTTTTTTCGGGGCCGTCTCTGTTTAATAATGCAGCTATTCCACCGTTATAAGGCCACAAAAGCGTCTCATGGCCGCTGTTTGTAACGGGGTTGAACTCACTATGCGTGTACGGGCCCATTATGTTGTCGGCAGTTGCAACGCCCCAACGTGTGTCAAAGCCGCAAAATTTAAGCCTATCGTGGTTTGCGCCGCATTTATAATATAAGTAAAATTTATTATTATAGTGCAAAAGCATGGGGTCATGCGTTCTACCTGTAAAATAATCGTCGTTAAAGTTGTCTTTTGCAAGCCCCTCAAACCACCTGCCGGGTTTCATAGGCTCTAATATGTTTTTCTGAGCTTTAGTCCACGGGCCGTTTGGGTTTTCAGCCACTGCCATTGCAACGTATTCATCAAAACCTGTGTAGTTGCCCTGTGGCATTGCCTGGTATACTAAATAGAACTTACCGTCATACTCCATACAGTCGGGTGTACAAACAGTGCGCTCGTCATACTCCCCTTTGCCACCGCGTGCAACAGCACAGCCTTGCTCTTGCCAATTTAGCCCATCTTGCGATGTAGCGTAAAAAATATCGGCATAATCCCACGGGAACTGTTTTGCATATGGGTCTACAATGCTTTTACCAAAGTGCGGCCCACAAGATTTTGTGTACCACACGTAATAAGTGTTGCCCACCTTTAAAACACTGCTGGGGTCTCTTCTATGTACGCCCTCTTCGTATCCAATGCCTTTAACGTTTGTGTAAACAAAAGAGCAACACCACTCGCTCGTCTCGCCGCTGTATTCTTGCGCCCTTTTTGTAGCAGAACTTAATTGCATGTTTATAACCTTTCTTTTAAAAAACAATTTTTCCAGTAATAGATTTTATATTGTAATGCAATATTGTATATTTTAGTATTCTAAAATGTTTCGAATGAAATATGAATTATTGATGTTTTCTATGAAGTTTTGATGATTGCCTAAAAACATTATACACCAATTATTTTATTTTTCAATACAATTTTCAAAAATAATAAAGTAAAATCGCCATTTTTTCGTTAAATCAATTGTGCATGTTGCACAAATACTTTAGTATGCATTTTTTACCATATTATTAACAAAATATCTTCATTTGTTATGTTTTACAAATATTGGTATTTCATTGGCGCTGAATTGCCAAATTTTAGTATACTATTTTTTCTTTCGTATTATCTTTTAATTTTAAAGCAAGTACTTGAAAAACTTATTAAAATATTGTATAATAATATAGAGCAAAAAACGCTAGAGATTTGTGAATTACTAAATTACAACATATCCGAACAAAATGTTTTATTGTGCGTTTCGGTATACAGAGGGCTGGCCCTGTGCGACGGGATACTGCGAACCATGTCAGGCGGGGAACCGAGCAGCATTAAGCGGGCTTTCTTGTGCGCCGCAGCAAGCCTGCCCCCTGTATACCAAAGTGCACAAGGCACGCTTTGTTCGGATTAATTAATCTATATGGCTGTCATTATGATAGCCGTCATCATGTGTTACGTGTGGTATTCACACTATTTTATGGCTATTGCCGGAATGGAGTTTGCAATGAAAAACAATAATATTGTAGTGGGTTCAATTATAATTGCCCTGGGTATAATAATTGGTGGAAATTATATAGGTATTTGGGAGCTTAACCTATTTTTCGACGGTTGGTGGTCGCTATTTATAATTATCCCGTCAATTGTCGGCCTGTGCAAAAAACAGTGGATTTCCGGTGTCTTCGGCCTTTTTGTCGGCTTTATTTTACTGTTTTCGGCAAACGGTTTGCTTGACTACGCTCTTGTTGCCCCGCTATTTTTAATAGTACTTGGCATTGTTATAATTTTGCCAAAAAACCATAAAAGCGCACTTGGAAGTAACAAAGAATACAATGCAATGTTTTCGTCAAACGATGGTGTTTACGAGGGCGTTTTGGAAAACATTTCTACAAGTGCAATTTTTGGTGGGTTAAACTTAAATTTAAAAAACGCCACTGTAAAAGAGGACGTTGTTATTGAGTGTGTTTGCATTTTTGGCGGCGTTGAAATTATTGCACCCGACAACGTATACATAGAAGTAAAAGGCTACCCTATTTTTGGTGGAATTGACAACAAGACAACTTCGACAAGAAAAACAAAAATTCATTTAAACTGCACATGTGTGTTTGGCGGAATTGATATTAAATAAATAGGTTGATTGGAGTAATAAATGTACCGTGCATTGTACAGAAAATGGCGCCCTGCTACATTTTCAGACGTTATAGGGCAAGAAAATATAGTAACAGCACTGCAAAGCCAAATAAACGCAGGTAAAGTTGGCCATGCTTACATTTTTACAGGCACACGCGGCACAGGTAAAACAACATGCGCCAAAATTTTTGCAAAAGCAGTAAACTGTGAAAACAAAAACGGCGCAAACCCTTGCGGAGAATGCAACATATGCAATGGAATAGACAGCGGCGCTGTTCTTGACGTTACCGAAATTGATGCCGCTTCAAATAACGGCGTAGATAATATTCGCGATTTGCGCGATGAAACTGTTTACACCCCCGGCATGTGCGCGTATAAGGTTTATATTATTGACGAGGTGCATATGCTATCCGGTGCGGCGTTTAATGCACTGCTCAAAATAATGGAAGAGCCCCCCTCACATGTTATATTTATTTTGGCAACAACAGAAATTCACAAGGTGCCGGCAACAATTCTTTCAAGGTGCCAGCGCTATGATTTTTCACGAATTAGCGCAAAAAATATTGCAGACAGACTTTTGTATGTAGCAGAGCAAGAAGGCATTAATATACAGTCCGAAGCGGCTGATTTAATAGCGCGCCTTGCTGACGGTGCAATGCGTGACGCGCTTTCAATACTTGACACATGCATAAGTGCAAACGAGGTTATAGACACAGACACTGTGCGGCGTATGGCAGGTGTTACCGACAAAAGCTACCTATTTGAGCTTAGTGATTTGATAAAAAACGGCGACGCTGTGCAGGCACTTGCACTTATAGCAAATCTCCGCGAAAAATCGATTGATATGAAGCGCCTTTGTGACGAGCTTATTATGCATTATCGCAACTTCATGCTTGTTAACGTAAGCGCCGGCGAAGATGTATTAAGTGGTGTTAACAGTGAGGATATAGCGAAATACAAGCAAAAATGCGCAGATATAAGCGCTGCAAAAGCTGTATTATGCATAAAAATATTATGCCGTGCACTTGAAAAAACCGCGCGAAGTTCTGATGTTCGAATTGAGCTTGAACTTGCTGTTTTTGAAATGTGCGACAGTATTGCAAATGGTGCTACAAATAATAATGTAGCGCAAAATAGCAATGCACAAACCGTTAACAATGCACCTGTACAAGCCGCAGAATTTACGCCAGCCCCTACACCGCTTAAGCCCCCTACCCCACCTGCTATCACTGCACCACTTACCACCACTGCACCAGTTAAAGCTAGTGAGCTTAGTGAACCGATTAAACAAGAAAAAGCTTCAACTCTTGCCACCAATGAAGCGGATAACTCAGTTACAATGCCTGCTGTCGTTTCTTCCATGCCTAGTGCAAGCGTTACGGTTGAAGCGGCCGCGTCAACCGCACCTTTGGTGCTATTTGAACACTGGCAGAGTGTTATAAACGCAATGGAGAGCAAAGATAGCTTATTATTTGTGAACATGCGTGATTCTAAAGCATATTTTGACGGAAAGCGTGTTTTAATTGACGGTGGCGATTTCTTTTTAGAGTACATGCGCCAAAACAAAAGTTCAAATGCCTTAATTCGGCAAGTTATAAAAGACGTGACAGGGCACGGATACGCAATAGGCCCTTATAAAAACAGCACCGGTACTACAAAAAATACACATACAGCAATGCAAGCGGCAAAAGATGTTGAAAGCAAAGGCGTAGCTGTTGTTTATGATGATGAAAATTAAGGAGAGAAACACAAATGAAAGCAAGACTACCGCAAGGATACGGAAAGCAACAAAACATGAACCACATTATGCAACAAGCGCAAAAAATGCAAGACCAAATGCAGGCAAAGCAAGCAGAGCTTGACGAGGCAGTTTATGACGTTAAGGCGTCAAACGGCATGGTTGATGTAACAATTACAGGAAAACGCCAAATAACCGCAATTAAAATTAAGCCAGAAATTGTTGACCCTGAAGACATTGAAATGCTTGAAGATTTAATTGCAGCCGCAGTTAACGAAGCAGTTAGAACAGTTGACGAGAAAAACGAAGCAGAGATGGCCGACATAACAGGCGGGCTAAATATCCCGGGGTTTTAAGCTATGAAATATAACGCAGCACCACTTGAAAGGTTAATAGAGCAGTTTACACAACTGCCCGGCATAGGGCGCAAAGGTGCAACACGCCTTGCATATCAAGTGCTTGCTATGGAAAAGGAAAAAGCGCTTAATTTTGCACGAGCAATTGAAGAGGCGCACACAAAAATACAGCGTTGCAACATTTGCCAAAATTTCACAGAAAGTGAAGTTTGCCCTATTTGCACCGCTGCTGACAGAGACACAAGTTTAATTTGCGTTGTGGAAACGCCGCGCAACATATCGGCTTTTGAGAAAACACGTGAATACAAAGGCCTTTATCATGTGTTGCACGGGCTAATTTCGCCAATGGACGGAATTACAGCAGAGCAGCTTTGCATAAAAGAATTGTTTGCAAGGTTAAACGACGGCAATGTTAAAGAAATTATAATGGCTACAAGCCCCACTGTTGAGGGCGAGGCAACAGCAATGTATTTAACTAAGCTTGTAAAGCCGTTTGGTGTTAAGGCAACACGCCTTGCATACGGCTTGCCTGTTGGAAGCAGCCTTGAATATGCCGATGAAGTTACGCTAGGGCGAAGCCTTGCAAACAGGGCTGAACTTTAAATGCAAAAAATACATTAAGCAACAATTTACGTACTTTAAATATATTATTATTAGGTAAGGGGGTGTTAAAATGTCGCAAAAAAGCACTACAAAAGTAATATCTTATAACAGAAAAGCAAGGCACGACTATTTTGTACTTGAAACATTGGAAACAGGCATAGCGCTTGTGGGAACGGAAGTTAAAAGCTTGCGGCTTGGCAATGTTAATTTAAAAGATGCTTGGGTAGATGTTGAAAACGGCGAGCTTTTTGTATCGAATATGCATATTAGCCCGTACGAGAAAGGCAATATTTTTAACACTGACCCAACAAGAAAAAGGAAGCTTTTGGCACATAAAAGCGAAATAAGAAAGCTTGAACAAGAGAAAAAACTTAAAGGATATACGCTAATACCTTTACAACTGTATTATAAATATGGTAAAGTTAAGTTAGAGCTTGGTGTGTGCAAAGGTAAAAAACTTTACGACAAACGGGAAACTTTGGCCCAAAGAGACGCTAATAGAGATATTGATAGGGCGATGAAAGAGAGGGCAAAGTAATGAATTATAGTTGTATTAAATGCGGCTGCACAAACTGTGAAGCAGACGAATTTAGAGCAACCGGCGGACAAATTGCAAAAATATTTGACATTCAAAATAAACGTTTTTACACTGTAAGCTGTACAAATTGCGGTTATACCGAAATTTACAAGAAAAATGTATCTACAAGCGAAAACGTGGTAGACTTTTTGTTTGGCGGATAATTTTTATACATGGGGATGTAAAGGTTTCGACGGGAAGAAAGACACGAGAGCAGCGAGTAGTGGTGGGGCCACACTTTAAACGCCTTATAAAAAATAGCTAACAATAATAAATTAGCTGTAGCGGCTTAATTTAGCCGCTCGTCTCGCCTGCGATAGTGCCGCGCAGGGTCGAGGCGTCGATTAGGCACTGAACGTGAACGGCATCAAGCTTTGTTTGCCGTCATGAACTGATGAAGCTACCGAGATTTCAGCGCGTTTGTTCGCTTGTTATTAAGGGAATTTTGTAAGCAAACTGCACTCGGAGATACTGTCGCAGACTTCTTTTCGGACACGGGTTCGACTCCCGTCATCTCCACCA
>CAYJHA010000094.1:0-8982 GCA_964369785.1 uncultured Bacteroides sp. | reverse complement strand
AAAACTTAATAACTTATCAAGAGCGACTGAGGGTACAGGCCCTGTGAAGTCCGGCAACCTGCGTTTGCAAGGTGCTAAATCCTGCGGTTAACACCGAAAGATAAGATTTATCAAAAGTTCGGTGAAAACACCGAGCTTTATTTTTTTGCTTAAACACTTTGTACTTTACAAATATCAATGCAAAAAAAGCGGTAGAATTAAAAAATGCAATTCAGTGCATAATAAGAAAGGAAAAATTATGAACAACAAAAGACTTTTTACATCGGAATCAGTTACAGAGGGGCACCCGGACAAAATTTGCGACCAAATATCAGACGCAGTGCTTGACGCACTTTTGGAAAAAGACCCAACAAGCAGGGTTGCGTGCGAGACAACAGCAAGCACAGGGCTTATTCACGTTATGGGTGAAATAACAACAAATTGTTATGTGGATTTCCAAAAAATAGTACGTGATGTTGTAACAGATATTGGTTATACTCGTGCAAAATTTGGCTTTGACGCTGAAACATGCGCTGTGCTTTCTAACATTAACGAGCAAAGCCCCGACATAGCAATGGGCGTTAACACAGGCGGCGCAGGCGACCAGGGCATGATGTTTGGCTATGCGTGCGATGAAACACCCGAGCTTATGCCACTGCCCATTAGCCTTGCACACAAGCTTGCAAAGCGCCTTACAGATGTGCGCAAAAGCGGCGAGCTTAGCTATTTGCGCCCGGACGGAAAGAGCCAAGTAACGGTGGAATATGACGGTGACACACCTAAAAGGGTAGATGCTGTTGTTATTTCAAGCCAACATGCACCTGAAATAGCACTGGAAGATTTGCGCAAAGATATAATTGAAAATGTTATAAAACCCATAATTCCCACGCAGTTTATAGACGGCGATACGAAATTCTATATTAACCCGACAGGGCGTTTTGTAGTTGGCGGCCCACAGGGAGACTCAGGGCTTACAGGCAGAAAAATTATTGTGGACACATACGGCGGCATGGGCAGGCACGGTGGCGGCGCGTTCAGCGGCAAAGACCCCACAAAAGTTGACAGAAGCGCAGCATATGCGGCGCGCTGGGTGGCAAAAAACATTGTTGCGGCAAAGCTAGCTACAAAGTGCGAGGTGCAAATTGCATACGCAATAGGCGTTGTTGAGCCTGTAAGTGTGCTTGTGGACACGTTTGGCACGGCAACAGTGCCCGAAGAAAACATACAAAAAGCCGTTGCAAAAACATTTGATTTAAGGCCGAATGCCATAATAGATTCACTTGATTTGCGCAAGCCTATATACAGAGACCTTGCAGCATACGGGCACATGGGCAGGGAAGATTTGGGCGTAAACTGGGAAAAAACAGACAAAGCAGAGGCGTTAAAAGCCGCAGTGCTATAATATTTATACAATTTAGAACAGGCAGGTGATAATTATCGAACTTTCTGTTGTTATACTTGCGTTTTCGCTAACGCTTATGGCAGGCCTTGCAACAGGTATAGGCAGTTTGCTTTCACTTTTAACAACTAAAACAAACACAAAATTTCTGTCACTTGCGCTCGGCTTTTCAGCAGGTGTTATGATATACGTGAGCTTTGTGGAAATACTGCAAAAGGCAAACGAGACACTTTCCAAAACACTGGGCGAGGGTGTTGGCCCTTGGGTTAGTGCAGGTGCGTTCTTTTTCGGAATAATTTTAATTGCGGTTATAGACAATTTTGTGCCAAGCATGGGAAACCCACATGAGGTGCACACAGTTGAGGAAATGGACGGAAAAAACAAAGAGCACCAAAACAATTTAATGCGTTTGGGCGTTTTTACAGCGCTTGCAATTGCAATACACAATTTCCCCGAGGGGCTTGCCACTTTTGCGGCAACGCTAAGTAGCCCGGAGCTCGGCGTTTCAATTGCAATAGCAATTGCCATACACAACATACCCGAGGGAATAGCAGTTGCCGTGCCTATATTTTACGCCACGGGCGACAGGAAAAAAGCTATGAAATTATCGTTCCTATCCGGCTTGTCAGAGCCTTTAGGCGCTATATTGGGCTATTTTATTTTAAGCAGCTTTTTAAACGACACAACAATGGGAATAATATTTGCGGTTGTGGCAGGAATTATGGTTTTTATAAGCTTAGATGAACTGCTTCCCGCCGCAAAAGAGTATGGCGAGCACCATTTGTCTATGTACGGGCTTGTTTTAGGTATGTTTGTTATGGCATTAAGCTTGCTTTTAGTTGCGTAATGGTGTAAAATAACATAGGGTAATAAAAAATACTCTTAATTGAATATAGCGATTTTTATAGGCTGTGTCGGCATAAACTATTTATACCGGCGCAGCATTTAAACGCAAAAGAATGGAGCTTTTATGACAAACAGTTTAAGCACTACAAAAAAACTTACTTATAGCGCAATTTTTCTTGCAATAGGCCTATTGCTTCCGTTTTTAACAGGTCAAATACCGCAAATAGGGCAATTTCTTTTGCCAATGCACATTCCCGTTTTAATTTGCGGCATAGTTTGCGGTGGGCTTTATGGCGGCATTGTTGGCTTTATTTTGCCTATTTTGCGCTCTTTCATTTTTGGTATGCCCGTTTTAATGCCAATGGGCTTTGCAATGGCTTTCGAGCTTGCGGCATACGGAATTGTTATAGGCGTTTGCTACAATATGCTTGCAGGCAAGAAATTTAAAATTTATATATCGCTGCTTGTTTCAATGGCGATTGGGCGCGTTGTTTTTGGCGTTATTATGGCGCTTTTAATGCAAACACTAGGCAACGTTTATACATTTAGCGTGTTTATTAGCTCTGCAGTTGTAAGTGGAATACCCGGTATTATTTTACAGCTTATACTTGTGCCGACAGTAGTGCTTGTTTTGCAAAGGGCAGGCTTAATGTTGAATGAGAAACAAGGCGTTTAATAGAGAGAGAGTTAAAGAAATGGCCGACGTCGGTGAATTATTTGAACGTTGCAAGCATAGGCTTGATGATGAACAAAAAATATTTTTTAAAAATTACGAGAGCCTTTTTTTAGAAATAGAACATAAACTTGCAGAAAAACACAGCGTTGTTATAGGCATTGACGGCAATTGCGGTGCAGGAAAAACAACGCTTGCACGTTTAATATCAAAAGTTTACAGCTGCGATGTTATTAGTGCAGACCATTTTTTCTTGCCGTTTGAATTGCGCAATGAAAAAAGGCTTAGCGAGCCGGGCGGCAACATAGACTATGAACGTTTTTTGCAACAGGCAATTACGCCGCTTTTAACAAAGCGGCGGTTTTGTTATAAACCGTATAATTGTGCTTTGGGCGGTTTTGATGCACCTGTTGCCGTTAGAAAAAGTGCGGTTAACGTAATAGAGGGCTCTTACTGTTTACACCCGATGTTTCAAAGTGCATATGACATAAAAGTTTTTTTAAGCATTGAATACAGCGCACAACTAGCGCGAATAAAAGCACGAAACGGCGAGGAAAAACTGCAAGACTTTATAAATAAATGGATACCGCTTGAGAATAAATATTTTGAGCACTTTAAAATTAAAGAAAATTGCGATATTGTTTTTTGAATTTAAAAGCAGGTGAATTTATGGCGAAACGTCTGTTGAAAATAATAATTTGCTTTTTGCTGATACTGATGTATTCGGCAAGCATTTTTGCGGTTGAAATAGATGCAAGCGATATTGACACACAAAAAACACTTATCAAAATAGGATATATTGACGCGGCAAACCACATAATAGAAGCTAGTGATAACTCTTTAAATGGTATTGGCTACGAGTATTTTATTGAGCTTGAAAATTACTCGAATTACCTTTTTGAGCATATTAGTGTAACACCCGAAGCAGGTTTTGAAATGCTGCATAGCGGCGAAATTGATTTGCTGGGGCCAATGCCTGTGAGCGACCAATATGTGCAGGAAAATTATTTGTACACAAGTGAGCCCGTTTCAAATGCAGAAATTGTTATGACAGCGCCTTTAAATTCCGGCATGGCACAAGACGATTTCGCATTGTTTGAGCAAAAAATAATTAGTGTAGAAAACTATGTTTTTTTTAATGCATATAACAATATTTTGCTAAGTTATGCGGAGAATAACGGAATTCACTTAAACGTTATAAGCACGAAAAACCCCGGTAACATGGCATGGGACCAAATTAGCACAGGCTATGACATACATGTTACTGAGCTGTCACAAACAAACAGTACACTCGAAGTTGTTGGCACGCTTGGCTTTGAGCCGCTTCATTATTTGGCACTTGATACAAATGACGTTTTAATTGATGAAATTGACGTTGCAACAAGAGAAATTTTGCTTAATGATTACACGTATCTCAATAAGTTGAATTTAAAATACACAGATGAAGAACTTCTTGCAAAGCCTGCCTACACTGTTTTGCAAAAAGAGCTTTTAAATGAAAAACAAACAATTGACGTTTTTTACAGTAGCGATAACAAACCGTTTCAATGGGAAGACGAGAACAGCACACCGCAGGGAATTTCAATTGAAATTATGAACCTGATTGCAGAAGATTTAGGCGTTGAAGTGAACTATTATAATGAGGCTGACACGAAGAGTGGGAGCGACGCAGACATAAATTTAACGCTTGTTGGCAGTGGAGATTTTAGCAAAGACTTTGTGGCAACACAGGCGTATTTAACGCTACCTATAAGCCTTATTGGCGAGCCGCAAGCGCACGATGAACAGTATTTAAATGTAGCCTCGCTTCAATACCACAATGTTGATTTAAGCAATACTTTAAACATAACAGGTTCTTACATTATTGCGTACTATAACACTGTTGATGAAATGATAAATGCACTGCAAGCAGGCAGGGTAGACTTTGTTGTGTCGCCACTTGTCACGAATGATTACATTATGTCGTTTGATTTGGGCGATGACTTTTTTGTAACACAGCTCGATTATGAGCTCCCAATGAGAATAATGCTAAATAAAGAGCTCGAAGAAGAGTTTCAAGATATATTAAACATAGCAATTCAGCGCCTTGACACAACAAAAATTGACAGCATAATAGCTGAGTCTCGCCTGCACTATATACCCGAGGAAACAATGCTTGAGTTTATACAAGACAATTTTTTTGTTATTATAATTGTAATAATGGCAATAGCTTGCGCGTTTACTTTTGTTGTGTGGCGTGGCAAAGTGCGCCGTGAAAAAGACTTGCTCAACATAATTAATTTCGATTCTCTTACAGGGCTTATGTCGAAATACAGCTTCTTTGAGCAAGCACGCAAAACTTTGGAAACGGCTACGCCGGGCCAATACGCACTTTATGTTGTAGATATAGACAACTTCAAAATTGTGAATGAAACTTTCGGGTACAATAAGGGCTCACAAGTTATAAAGCATGTGGCCAATTCTTTAAAGCAGTATTTAAACCCTTCTGCACTTGTTGCAAGGGAGGCAAACGACAAATTTATATTTATGACGCCGATAACAAGTGAAGCTGTTACGATTGAAAATGCTCAAAAGCAAGAGCTTCTCTTTAGGCTGTCGCTGCGTGAAATTTTAGCCGATGATTACACAATTCACGTAAGTGTTGGCAAGTATGTTGTTCACGATACAAAGCTTGATTTAGATTATATGATAGACTGTGCAAATTACGCCAGAATTTCTGCAAAAGCAGGCTACGGCAGCACTGTTGCAGAATTTACAAATGAAATGCGCAGTAAGCAAAAGCTTCAAAACGAAGTGGTGTCCGGCATGGAAACGGCGCTTTTCGGCGAAGAGTTCCAAGTGTATTATCAACCCAAAATTGATTTAAAAACCATGAAAATTGTAGGTGCAGAGGCGCTAGTGCGCTGGATAAAAAACGGAAAGCCTATTTTCTATCCTGACCAGTTTATTCCTATTTTTGAGAACAACAGGTTTATAATAAGGCTTGACTATTTTGTTACTCACAAAGTGTGCGACTTGATAAAAATAAATTATGATTTGCTGAGCAATTATAAAATCTCCGTGAACTTATCGGGCATTACACTACTGCAAGAGAACTTAACCGAAAGCCTTTTGGACACAGTAAAAAACAGTGGCATTAAGCCCTCTAACCTTGAGCTTGAAATTACGGAAAGTGCGTTTGTAGAGAATTTTGAGCTTGTTGTTAGCGCTATAAATAACTTGAAAAAGTGTGGCTTTTCAATTTCTATGGATGATTTCGGCTCAGGGCTTTCGTCTTACAACAGGTTCAAAGATATACCGCTTGATATTTTGAAGTTAGATAAGGGTTTCTGCTCTTTTTCATGCGGAGAAAAAAAGGGCACCATGATAGTTGAGAGTATAATATCGCTTGCAAAACAGCTTAATTTGCAGGTAGTGGCAGAGGGCGTTGAAACGCAAGAGCAAGCGCAAATGCTGAGAGAGCTGGGCTGTGACGTTGCGCAAGGTTACCTTTATGCAAAACCAATGCCAAAAGATGAATTTATAAACATGCTGAAAAACAGCTAAACGAAAGGGACGCTATAATGAATTACGGCTTTTTAAAAGTAGCCGCCGTAACGCCGAACATTCGAGTTGCCGAATGTGAGCACAATGCAAACAGCGCAATAGACGCTGTGAAAAAAGCGGCAAAGAAAGGCGCACAGGTTATTTGCCTGCCGGAACTTTGTATTACAGGCTACACTTGTGGCGATTTGTTTTTTCAAAAAACACTTAGAAACAGTGCGCTAAATGCTGTTTTAACTGTGGCACACAGTACAAAAGATATAGATGCTGTTATATTTATAGGTGCACCGTTTGAGCTTGAAGGTGCGCTTTACAACTGTGCATTTTGTATAAATAACGGTGAAATTTTAGGCATTGTGCCAAAAACACACTTGCCAAATTACGGCGAATTTTACGAGTTGCGCCATTTTACACCGCCGCAAGATGGCGTAAAATATGTGCAATTTAACAACAAGCAAGTGCCGTTTGGAACAGACATTATTTTTTGCAGCGACAAAAACGAAAATGTGAAAATTGCCGCAGAAATTTGCGAAGATTTATGGGCGCCTGTGCCGCCGTGTTCTTATCATGCGCTTGCAGGCGCAACAGTTATAGTTAACCTTTCTGCAAGCGACGAACTTGTGGGCAAGGCAAAGTACAGGCGCAGCCTTGTGAAAAACCAGTCTGCACGGCTTTTTTGCGGCTATGTTTACAGCGATGCCGGAATGGGCGAGTCAACGTCTGACATGGTTTTTGCCGCACATAATATTATTAGTGAGAACGGCACAATTTTAAGCGAAAGCCCCCCGTTTGACAAAACAGGCGGCTTTGCCATAAGCGAAATAGACGTTGAAAAGCTTGTGAACGAGCGAATAAAGAACGTTACGTTTAAGGCACAGCGCACAAATAACTACACGTATGTGAACATTAGCATTAGTGAAAAATGCAGCGAATTGACGAGAGAATTTTCACAAACACCCTTTGTGCCGCACACAAGCGATTTGCGAAATAGCAGGTGCGAGGATATTATTAATATTCAAGCACGTGGCCTTGCATCACGCATGTTGCACACAAAAGCAAAAACGGCGGTTGTGGGCATAAGCGGCGGGCTGGACAGTTGCCTTGCGCTTTTAGTTACGGTAAAAGCGTTTGAGCAAATTAAAAAGCCGACAAGCCAAATTTTAGCTGTTACTATGCCGTGTTTTGGCACAACACAGCGCACGTTTAACAACGCAAAAGCGCTGTGCGAGGCGCTTTGTGTTACATTTAAAAATGTAGACATAACAAACACAGTTAAAAGCAACTTTAACGACATAGGGCACAGCGAAGATAACCACGATGTTACGTTTGAAAATACGCAGGCGCGTGTGCGCACACTTGTTTTGATGAACCTTGCAAATGCCGAAAACGGGCTTGTTATAGGAACGGGAGATTTATCGGAGCTTGCGCTGGGCTGGGCAACTTACAACGGCGACCATATGAGCATGTATGGCGTAAATTGCAGTGTGCCGAAAACGCTTGTTCGGCATATTGTTGATTATGTTGCGCAAACGTGTGGCGATAAAAAGCTGTTTGCCACACTGCAAGACATTTTGCAAACGCCGGTGAGCCCCGAGCTTTTGCCGGCCAAAAACGGTGAAATAAGCCAAGAGACAGAGGAGATTGTGGGACCCTACATTTTGCACGACTTCTTTTTATACTACTTGGTGCGCATGAATTTTGAGCCTAGAAAAATTTATTTTATAGCGTGCCATGCGTTTAACGGCGTTTATGATGAAAAATTTATTTTGAAATGGCTTAATGTGTTTTGTAAGAGGTTTTTCTCACAGCAGTTCAAGCGCAACTGCGTGCCCGACGGGCCGAAAGTGGGCTCTGTTGCATTGTCGCCAAGAGGCGATTGGCGTATGCCAAGCGACGCTGACGGAAAATTGTGGCTTGCAGATATTGACGCTTTAATGTGAGTGCAATTAGTAAAGCAAAAAATTATTTTGATGAAATATTAGCAGGAAAGCGCAGAAAAATTACTGCTAAAATGGTGCTTTAATGGAATTAATTAATGTTTCAACTCAAGAAACAGAAAAAGCCATGTCGATAATTAACATGGCGAAAAAGCATTTGAAGGAACAGGGGATAAACCAGTGGCAAACAGGCTACCCTGACATTAAATGCATGCAAAATGATATTGCGAACAACAAGGGCTATTTTATTGTTGAAAACGGTGAAATATACGGCTATTTATGCATTGATTTTGACGGTGAGCCCGCATATGACAGCTTGCGTGGAAATTGGTGTGCCGACGAAAATTATGTGGTAGTTCACCGCATGGCTTTTTGCGACAATGCACGTGGCAAGAAATTTACAAGTGCGGTGTTTAGAAAAGTAGAAGAGATGAGCGAGAAAAAGAACGTGCATTATTTCAGGGTAGACACAGACGCAGACAACTTGAAAATGCGGCATGTTTTAAACAAAAACGGGTTTAAGTACTGTGGCAAAGTTTATTTCGACAACAGTGAAAAACTGGCCTTTGATAAGAAGTTTTAATTAGGCAGTGCTTATAACATTG
>CAYJHA010000093.1:0-9324 GCA_964369785.1 uncultured Bacteroides sp. | reverse complement strand
TTATTTATAGAGAGGTACAAATGAACGAAATAAAAACAGCCGTTCTTGTAAGCGGCGGCGGCACAAATTTGCAAGCTATTATAGACGCAAAGGCGCATGGCACCTTGCCACACGCTGATATTTGCCTAGTAATATCTAGCAAAAACGGTGCATATGCCCTAGAACGCGCACAAAGCGCACCGTTTGAAATAAAAACGCTTACTGTTAACAGAAAAGATTTTGAAACGGCACAGCAGTTTGACACAGCACTTTTAAATGCGCTAAAAAGCCACGGCATACAGGTTATAGTTCTTGCCGGCTTTATGAGCATTTTGGGCGAGAACATAATTAAAGAATATGAAAAACGCATTATTAACGTGCACCCAAGCCTAATACCCAGCTTTTGTGGGCACGGCTTTTACGGCTTGCGTGTTCACGAGGCGGCGCTTGCAAAAGGCGTTAAAATTACAGGCGCAACAGTTCATTATGTTAACGAAATACCCGACGACGGCGAAATTATTTTGCAAAAGGCCGTTGAAATAAACAGCGATGATACACCTGAAATACTTCAAAAGCGCGTTATGGAAAACGCAGAGCACGTAATTTTGCCAAAAGCACTTCACATGGTTACATGCAAAATGTTATAATAGAAAGGACAAAACATGGACATACTTAATTTATCGGCAGAGCTTTCAGTTAACGCATACCCGGGAAGAGGAATTGTTGCAGGGCTTACACCGAACGGAAAAAATGCTGTAATAGCGTACTTTATTATGGGAAGAAGCGAAAACAGCCGCAACAGAATTTTTGCGCCAACGAAAGACGGCATTGAAACAAAGGCGGCAGATCCATCAAAATTAAGCGACCCAACGCTTATAATATACACACCTGTTCGTGTTTTAAAACAAACACACATTGTAACGAACGGAGACCAAACCGACACCATATACACAGGCATGATACAGGGCAAAAACTTTGCGCGCACCCTTCGCAAGCGCACTTTTGAGCCCGACGCACCGAATTATACGCCTAGAATTTCGTGCATGGTAAAGGTGAAAAATGAAAAGCTTACATATAAAATGGCAATTCTAAAAGCAATGAGCGCAAACCCCGACAGCTTACAGCGCGCATTTTACGAGTACCCCCAGCCTGTAAAGGGCACAGCGCACTTTATACACACATATAAGTGCGACGGCGAGCCCATACCGTCTTTTGTTGGCGAGCCGGTGCTTGTAGACACCGAAAACAGCCAAACCACATTTGCAAACACACTGTGGAACAGCTTAAACGAAGACAATAAAGTAAGCCTTTTTGTGCGATATATTGATATAAAAACAGGCAAGTACAAAGATGTGATAAAGAACAAATATAAATAAGTAACCATAGCGGTTTAGCGGTTGCACATAAGAGTATTAAATGAAAACCAATAAACAAAAAAGCGGAGAATGTAAAATGTATAATTTGAACGAGACTGAACTTAAATACGGAGTTAACCCAAACCAAAAACCGGCGCGAATTTACATGGCACAAGGTGCTGCGTGCGACAAATTGCCGCTTTTAGTTTTAAACGGTAAGCCCGGTTACATAAATTTTATGGACGCATTAAACTCTTGGCAGCTTGTAAAAGAGCTGAAAGAGGCAACAGGCGTTGCGGCGGCGGCGTCTTTTAAGCACGTTAGCCCTGCGGGCGCGGCAATTGGCCTGCCTTTAAGCGAGGTTGAGCAGCAAATATACTTCACGTCTCACGTGCCGAACATAAACTCATCGCCGCTTGCGTGTGCGTATGCAAGGGCACGCGGTGCCGACAGAATGAGCAGCTTTGGCGACTGGATTGCGCTCTCAGACGAGTGCGACGAGGCGGCGGCACTGCTTATAAAGCCTGAGGTATCTGACGGGGTTATTGCGCCCGGCTACACAGAAAAAGCGCTTGAAATTTTAAGCGCTAAGCGAAAAGGCGGCTACAATGTAGTGCAAATTGATGAAAACTATGTGCCTGCAAGCATAGAGCGAAAAGACATTTTCGGCATAAGCTTTGAGCAAGGCCGAAATGACTTTAAAGTTACGAGCGAGACGTTTAATAACGTTGTAACAAAAAACAACACACTTACAAGCGAGCAAAAGCGCGACCTTGCAATTGCGCTTATTACGCTGAAATACACACAGAGCAACAGCGTTTGCTTTGTTAAAAACGGTGGCGCAATAGGCGTTGGGGCAGGCCAGCAAAGCAGAATTCACTGCACACGCCTTGCAGGAAATAAAGCCGACATTTGGCAACTGCGCCAGCACCCGAAAGTGCTAAGCTTGCCGTTTAAGGCAGACGTTGCACGCGCAAACAGAGACAACGCAATTGACGTTTATATTAGTGAAGACTGGCAAGACGTTATTGGCGACGATGTGTGGGCAGAGAACTTTACAGCACAACCTGAACCGCTTACAACTGAGCAGAAAAAAGAGTGGCTGGCAAAAGCAAGCGGTGTGTGCCTTGGAAGCGACGCATTTTTCCCCTTTGGCGACAATATTGAGCGTGCCCACCGAAGCGGTGTTGTGGCAATAGTTCAACCGGGCGGCTCTATCCGCGACGAAAACGTTATAGACGTTTGCAACAAATACGGTATTGCAATGGCGTTTAATGGGCTTAGGCTTTTCCACCATTAAATAAAGCCACTCTGTTTAGTATTCGAACTTAAATACTGAACGGAGTGGCTAGCTTTAAGCGACTAAAACTCTCATTTTTAAGCGACTAAAACTCTCATTTTTCTATTGACTTATAAGGAAATTTTTGGTAAAATGTTTTTTAAACTTGCTATAAACACAATGAAAGTAATTTTGATGTAATTTTACTCTAATTATTTATCTTTCCTTGTCGATATTAAATATGGTAACATTCGTTAATTTGCCTGAATACATCTTGAACACACACTAATCGCTTTAACGAAGAGAGGATTCACACATAAACATGAAAAAATTTTTAAACTGGCTTAATAATGCAAAAATTGAAACAAAATTTTTGCCGCTACAATTTTTCGTTATATTTAATGTTGTATTAATTGGGCTTTTCTCATTTTTCTCTATTACAATAATTAACGCTTCAACCGAAAAAATTATTGATGAAAATGTGCGGCATAAAGAAGAACTTAGCGCAATTATCAGAAACATGTATGTTTGCCGTGTACTTGGCAGAGATATTTTGTTTGCTCAAGATGAAGATGTAAAAAACGAATACTATATTGATTATATTGCCCAGTTTGATGAGCTTGACAGAAAAATGGACGAATATTCAACGTATTTAAAAGGCTCACAACTAATAGTATTTGAGCGAATTATAGAAGAGAAAAATGTATATAAAGAAAGCATGATACTTTCAGCCGACATTTGGATTTCAGGCGGAGACTATGACGAGGCACTTTACGCACTTCAAGTAGTTACGCCGATAGCAACTGAGTTTTTTGGAAGCATTGATGACTTTTCGGCTGAAGAAGAGCGGCTATTGAACGAGGCGCTTGACAGAAACGACAGCCTTGTATTTAACATTTTGGCAATAGCCGTAGTAATAAACATAATCATAATTTTGGGCGTTGTGCTTTTCTCGCGCTTTTTTGCGAAGAGCATGAGCTCCAGCTTAATAAAGCTTGAAAAGGCAATGTCTGCAATAGCGCTAACGGGCAACATGAAAATTGAGATACCGTCAGAGCTTTATACAAAAGACGAAATTGGAAAAATTGCCAAAGTTTCGAATAAAATGAAGATGATGTTGCTTGAATATTCATTTAAAGATACATTAACGGGCGGCTACAACGCAAAAGCATATCACGAGGAAATAAACGATATATTTGAGGAAGAACTTACGCAAAAAGAAGTGTGGTGCGTTATATCCGACATGAATAATTTGAAGCTGATTAACGACTTTTTAGGCCATATGGAAGGCGACAACGCAATAAGAAATTCTTACTATGCGCTTGAAACCAACTTTGAAAAGTTCGGCAAAACTTTCCGCGTGGGCGGCGATGAATTTGTTTCGCTTCTCAAGGGCTGCACAAAAGAAGAAATTGAAAGCACCATTTTAGCTGTTACACAAGACATTACAAGGCTTAACACAAACACAGAGCATAAATTTTCGCTAGCTTTCGGCTTTGATAAATTTGTAGGTAGCAAAATTGATGAATATAATGAATTTTTCAAGAGTGTTGATAAAAAGATGTACGACAATAAATTTGCAAGTAAGCAAGCGCGCCTTAATGCACGCGTTGCAGAGCCACCTGCTGAGGAAGTTTCAGAGTAATTAAGCGCTAAAATGTGCTATAATATTTGATTGCGTTTTGCTACGGAGGTGTGAATGGTTTTTAAATTATCCCCTGCTTATAAAGATTATTTGTGGGGTGGCAACAAGTTAAAAACACAGTTTGGCAAACAGTTTAGCGGCGATATTTTAGCCGAGAGCTGGGAGCTCTCTTGCCATGAAGACGGGCAAAGTGTAATAGCAAGCGGTGAGCACACAGGCACAAAATTTGGAGATTTTGTGCGCGATAACGCGCATGTTTTGGGAACGAATTGCAAGGGGTTGCACGGCTTTCCTATTTTAATAAAGTTTATAGACGCAAAGAAAAGCTTGTCTATACAGGTGCACCCGAAAGACGATTATGCAAAAGAGCACGAGGGCGATAGCGGCAAAACAGAGATGTGGTATATTGTAAACGCAGACGAAAATGCGTTTATTTATTACGGCTTTACGAAAGAAATTACACGTGAAGAGTATAAAAAGCGAATAGATGATAATACGCTTTTAGAAGTTTTGAACAAAATTAGCGTAAAAAAAGGCGACTGCTTTTTTATAGAAGCAGGCACAGTGCACGCCATTGGCGAGGGGTGCTTAATTGCGGAAGTACAGCAGTCGTCTAACGTTACATACCGTGTTTATGATTTTGCGCGAAAAGACGCAGACGGAAATTTACGCGAGCTGCACATTGACAAAGCGCTAGATGTTTCAACGCTTTTGCCTGAGAAAAACAGCGCAAAAAAAAGCGTAGGCACGCTTGTTTCGTGCAATTATTTTACGGTAGATTTAATTAATACATTCGACGAAAACGCAAACGGGTGCGGCTGTTTAGCCGGCACTAACCTTTTTTGCGGCGGCCATAAGCCGCCCGAAGAAAGCGGCTTTGAAAACTGTGGCAACGCACCTGTTACCGAAATTGAAGTGAGCGAAAAGACGTTTAAATCGCTATTGATATTAGAGGGCAGTGGTGCAGTTAAAAACGGCGATGTTACGCTTAATTTTGAAAAAGGCGACAGCATTTTTGCCGCGGCAGGGTGCGGTAAACTTTTGTTAAGCGGTAAATTTTCGGCACTTGTTTCCTATGTTTAATATTGCGGCAATTTTCAGTGAATTTGCTATATATAAGCAAAAGCCATGCATATTTACTTGAAAAAAATAATAATCATGTTATAATATTAGTTCAGGTGGTGAACAAATGAACGTAGATTTCAATTCAATAGCAAAGTCAAGGGCGAGATATTATTTAAAAAGTGCGCCCGTTCAGTTTGTGCAGGTAGAGCTACTTCGCATGGAAAATGCACAGAGCTTGGCTGTTACTTTAACATTTAAAAATATTGCAAACATAGTGTTAAATTCGCTTAACATTTCTTATGTTTGTAAAGATAAAAGCGGAAACGCTGTTGTTCAAAACAACTTTTCTTACACAGGCCTACAAGTGCAAGAGGGTGAAATGTTTGGAAGCAACGACGCCGTTTTTGTTAGTGAGGTACCACTTAGCAACGTAGAAGTGACTATATTGGGTGCAGAATATGCCGGAACAATGCACAACTTGCTTAACTGCAAAGCGGTGCCGTTGCCCGCATTAAAACCAATGAGCGCCGCAACTGCTGACAAGACAAACCGCTTATTAAATATTGAATGGGCTGTTTATATACCGTGCAATGTAGAGGACGGCTGGCAGTGCACATGTGGTGCATTTAACTATAATACAGGCAAAAGCGCCGCAATGTGCACAGAATGCGGCGTAAATAAACAGGCACTTTTTAACACTGTGCGTTCAGTTATAAATGGTGTGCAAGTGCCACAAACAGCAAATAATAGCGCTACTTTAGCAAATAATAACAGTGATGTTTCAAAGCAAGGCGGTATAGGCGGCTTGACGCTTGACGGTAGCTCAGGTGAATTTAATGCGCCTGTTATGTCTTTTGATGACTTTGACAATGCCGCAAACGTTCAATACAGCATACAAGACCCACAGCAGGGTGGCTATAACAGCTTAACCGAAAACGAACAAACACAGGTAATTCCGACAAAAAGCATTAAAAAAGAGAGCACTGTTTCGCTTATGAAAAAAGAAACAGCAGACGCTATAATGCGCTTTGCACCTCTTGTAACAATAGGCGCAGGCTCAGTTTATTTCATTATAATTTTGTTAATAAAAATGTTTTCATAAGTATATTTAAGCTCTAGGCTCTAGGCTCTAGGCTCTAGGTTCTAGGTTCTAGGTTCTAGGCTCTAATCTCTAATCTCTAATTAAGCGAGGGCAAATATTAATGCCAAAAAAATCAAAATCGTACACAAACGAGAGTATAACAAGTTTAAAAGGCGCCGACAGGGTGCGAAAGCGCCCCGGCGTAATTTTCGGCTCTGACGGCGCCGACGGTTGTGCGCACTCAATTTTCGAGATACTTTCGAACTCAATAGATGAGGCAAGAGAGGGCCACGGCGACAAAATTTTAATAACAAAATACAAAGATTGCTCTGTGCAAATTGAGGACTTTGGCCGCGGTATGCCCGTTGACTACAACAACAACGAAGAGCGCTATAACTGGGAACTGCTTTTTTGCGAGATGTATGCCGGCGGCAAATACACAGCAGGCGAAGACAACTATGAGTACTCGCTGGGCTTAAACGGCCTTGGCCTTTGCGCAACGCAGTATGCCTCGCGCTGGATGACCGCCGACATTTACAGGGACGGCCACCACTACCACCTAGATTTTGAGCGTGGCGAAAATGTGGGCGGCCTTAAAAAAGAGCCTATAACACGCAAAAGAACAGGCAGTGTAATACGCTGGATGCCAGACCTTGATGTTTTTACAGACATTGATGTACCGGCTGAATATTTTGAAGACACTATAAAACGCCAGGCTATTGTTAACGCCGGCGTTACTTTTGAGTTTACGTGCGAAACTGCTGAGGGAAAAACTACAAAGACGTTTTACTACGAAAACGGCATTGAAGACTATGCCAGCGAAGTGGCAAACGGCGACGAGCTGACGCCCGTGCAATTTGTGCAAAGCACAGCCGAGGGCAGAGACAGAGACGACCGCCCCGACTACCGCGTTAAAATGAACGCGGCTTTTTGCTTTTCCAACAAGGCGCAGCTTTTAGAGTATTACCACAATTCGTCATGGCTGGAACACGGCGGAAGCCCCGAGCGTGCTGTTAAAACGGCGTTTGTGAACCAAATAGACACGTTTTTGCGTGGTAAAAGCCTGTACAAAAAAGGCGAGAGCAAAATTTCTTTCACTGATATACAAGACTGTATGATTTATGTTTCAAGCAGCTTTTCAACACAGACAAGCTATGAAAACCAGACTAAAAAGGCCATAACAAACAAATTTATAGCAACTGCTATGACAGAGTTTTTGAAGCACAGCCTAGAGGTGTACTTCCTTGAAAAGCCCGAAGAGGCAATGAAAATTGCAAAGCAAGTGCTAGTGAATAAACAGAGCAGGGAAACGGCTGAAAAAGCACGCCTTGGCGCAAAAAAAACGCTAACTGCACAAATTGACATTGCGAACAGGGTGCAGAAGTTTGTAGACTGCCGCACAAAAGATTTAAATATGCGCGAGCTTTATATAGTGGAGGGCGACTCGGCCCTTGGTGCTGTTAAAACAAGCAGAGACAGTGAATTTCAAGCAATAATGCCGGTGCGTGGCAAAATTTTGAACTGCCTAAAGGCAGACTATGCACGCATTTTTAAAAGCGACATTATAACAGACCTTATAAAAGTATTGGGCTGTGGTGTAGAGCTTAGCGGCGGCAAGAACAAAAAAGATTTATCTAATTTCGACATAGGCAATTTGCGGTGGAATAAAATTGTAATTTGCACCGACGCCGACGTTGACGGCTACCAAATACGCACGCTTATTTTAACAATGCTGTACAGGCTTGTGCCGTCGCTTATAAACGAGGGGTACGTGTACATTGCAGAGAGCCCGCTTTATGAAATTCAGAGCAAAAGCCAAACGTATTTTGCGTATACAGAGCAAGAAAAAAGCGACTTTTTGAAAAAGATTGGCGAGAATAAATATACTATACAGCGCTCAAAAGGGCTTGGCGAAAACGACCCGGAGATGATGTGGCTTACAACAATGAACCCTAAAAGCCGCCGCCTTATTAAAGTAACGCCGGACGAGGCAAAGCTTACGCAAGAGGTGTTCGATATGCTGCTTGGCGACGATTTACAAGGGCGAAAAGAGTACATTGCAGAGCATGGGTATGAGTATTTGGACGAGCTTGATGTTTCGTGATTTGTGCAATGTGTTACGATTGGAGACTATTATGAAACCGAAAGGTGATTTAGATAACGCAAGGTTAGATTGTGCAATTAAGCAGAAAAAAGGCTTGCATTTTATTTTGGCATCTATATTAATTTGGGCTATGGTTTTATTTGTACAATTATTGGATATACCTATACTTACAAAAAACCTGTTTGTGTTTTGCTGTACAGCACCTTTATTGCCAATAGCCTTTGTTATTTCAAAAATCATAAAAGTTGATTTTCAAAACAAAGAAAACCCACTAACTAACCTTGGGATAATATTCTCAATCAATCAAATATTATATCTTTTAATAGCAATGTGGGTTTATAATGCCGTGCCGGGCAATATGCTAATGGTTATTGCAATGATTTTTGGTGCACATTTAATGCCTTATGGCTGGCTATATAAATCAAAAACGTATTTTATACTTTCTGTTATTATTCCAATATCATCTTTAATAGTAGGGTTGAATTTCGAAGCTTATATTTTAGCAATTTTTATGATAATTGTAGAGATAATTTTCAGCATATGTTTGATAATAGAAAATAAAGCGCTATATAAGTGAAATGAGCAATGTAGGGGAGGGGTTCCCCCTCCCGATTTAAACGCAAACAACACAGCAAACCATAAAAAGGGGCGGAAAACCCTGACAACGGGACGGGAAACCCGTCCCCTACAAATAACCTGTGGTATAAAAAATGAACAATTGCAAGGAAAATGAAAACACAAAACAAACCCGAAAGAAAAACAGATTAAGTGGCTACGACTATTCGCAAAATGGCGCTTATTTTATAACAATTTGTG
>CAYJHA010000092.1:2199-9431 GCA_964369785.1 uncultured Bacteroides sp. | reverse complement strand
CCTTTGGGAGAGCTGTCAATCTCGGATTGACTGAGAGGGCGCTCTTTAAGTTGACCGCATTGGTTCCTACGAAGGTGCCCTAAAAGCCGTATTTACAAAAAGTGTCAGCAACAGTTTCGGTTAATATGCTTTTTTACACAAATATTTTATCATATTTTCAGGCGAAGTTCAACCGCTAGGGCGTGTTGCTGTTGATATTATCCAACTTATATGTTATGCACTCATATTTTTCGCTCTTGTCGAATTTTTCATAAGTTGCAGTGCCTACACGCTTAAACCCCAGCTTTAATATAATGTTTTCACTTGCCGTGTTTTGCGCCGCATGGCAACAAAACATGCTTTTTTGGTGCAATTCTTCTTGTGCGAAAAGTAAAATTCGCCTTGCGGCCTCTGTTGCAAGGCCTTTGCCCCACTGTTTGCGCATTAAGTTGTAGCCCAGCTCGTAGCAGCTGTGCTCTTGCACAAAAACAAGGCCGCCGGCGCCAATAAGCTCACCCGTTTCTTTTAGCACAAAGCCCCAGTTGTAATTGTCGCTGTCTATGTTCTTTTCTTCAAGCAAAAGCCATTCGGCAGTGTCGCTTACACTTTTATGCACGCTCCAGCGCATATATTTTGCAACTTCTTTGTCAGATGTCCATGCGCTGAAAATATGCTGCGCCTCTTGCAATGTGTTTTGTAAGGGGCGTAAAATTAAGCGCTCTGTCTCTAAAATAGGTGTTTTCATTTTTTCTCCTTATTGGGGCATGTTTTACAAACAAAACAATCTGCCGCCAAAGCAAGCTGCAAAAACACAAATGCGGCAAGCGCAGTGTAGCCTGCCGCCTGGTAAGCAGGGTTATAAACAGTGGGGAACGTTGTGGCGTGCACAAACGCAAGCATAACCATGCGTGCTATGTAAACGCCTAAAAAACTGCTGGCGGCAAGCCACTGCACCACCTGCGGTGCGGTGCATTTTTTTGCCAAAACGCGCACAGTGCCAAAAACCCAAAGCGCAAAAGCCGCAACAAAAAGCGCAGGGAAAGCAAACTGAAAGCAAATAATAATAACGCGCATACCGCGGTACATCCACAAATTAAAGCCTGTGTGTGGGTAATTTGGAACTATTTGCCCGTTTTCATAATATCTGTTTGCGGCTACCGTGCTGTGTGTTAGGTTTTCAAATATGTTTAAGTACTCATCATCGGCCTCTGCCGGTATGGGTATACAAGAAATGTTCTGAAATTTTGATGTTGAAATTATGCCCTGCACAAACGCGTCTAACATGTTCGGCACGTCCTCAGCATAAAAACGCGCGTGTATACCACTGCGCTTGCTACCTACTTCGTAATCAAGTGTGTCGCAATACGCATTAACTTCGTTTGCAAGGCGTGTGAAATAGTCGTCTGCGCTTTGTGCTGTGTCAAAATGGCCTGCAAAAGCGGCGGCGTCTCTAAGCACAAAGCTAAAATAACCGGCCTTATACTCGCCTTGTTCTTGTTTCCACCCCTCAAAAACTGCGCCGGGTGCGTCAAGATATTCATACAGCTCTGCAAATGCAGGGCTGTGTTCATACAGTTTAATGCGCTCTGTGTGCGGTATTGTAATTTGTGAATCGTTCAAGCCGCCGTCAAGCCGGCTTAGTGCACCGTATGCATCGGCAAAGCTTGATGACGTGTACTCGTCTAAATCTTGTGTGCCGTAAAAATAGAAGTTTACGGCACTAAGCGGCGCGCTTACAGCAAAAAAGCCAAATATAATAAGCACAATTTTTGCCGCGCATTTCTTTATTGTGTGTTCTTTATATAAAAACACAAACAATAAACTTACGCACAAAACAACAGCGGCGTATAAGAAGAGAAAGTGCGAGTCCTCCCTTGTTAATGTTGCCAAAGAGAGAAAAAAGCCTGCAAAAAAAGCGTGTGACAACTTACTGCGCCTTGTTAAAAAACACAGAAAAAGCGAAAGAGTTAAAAATGCAAGCGAGTAATATGCAGTGTCGCGATAATACCTGTTCACATCAATAGCAAACGCAATGGGGTTAAACAAAACACCTATATAAAGGGCAAGCAAAACGAGCTTTGACTTAACAAGTGGGTGCACGGCGTACAAAAAAACGGCGCAAGCCGCAACGTAAAGCGTGTGATACGCAAGCAAAAAGGGCACGTTCAAAAAGCTAAAAAGCGCCGTTATAACAGGGAAACCCACGCCTTTTACAAGTGTCATGCTGTTGTAGGCGCCCAGCCAGTTGCCCTCAACAATACTTAAAACTTTTGTAATTTGCATAATGTCATCATATGTAGTGTCGGGCACAAAATAAACGTGCAGGCCAAAAGTTAATAGCAGGCGAAACACACTTAAAACGGCCATTGCTACAAGCAATAACCGTTGAGAAATATTAAATTTAAACGTCGTTTTAATATTGTCCATTCCTTTGCAACTATCCCCTTGAAATTTAATAATAAAATGTGTAGGCACCGCCAAATAAAAATTACACGCCAGATAGGTAGACGCTATTTATATTATGGCATTTTATACTTTGTCAGAATTAAACTTATTATCTGTCAAAATTTCAAGCGCATTTAAGCTCATGTCGGCACTGCCTGTTAAACCTGCAAGCGTTAGCGCATACACCGCTTGCCCAAGCTCAACAAATTGCTTTTGGGCAAATTCGGCGCTGTGCAAATTCGGCACAAGAAGCTTTAGGCGAAACACCTCTTCGCCGCCGTCTTCTATAAAACAATGTACGTTATAACAGCCATTTTCAAGCTTTTCAAGTGTTGTTTTGTGAATTGCCGCCTTTGCCGCAAAACTTTGCACACGCAAAGATGCGCGCAGGCCTGTTTCACGCACTGTAAGTGGCACTTCGCCGCTAAGCTCGGTTGCAATATTCTCGCCTTTTTGCAAAAGAATATATCTTCCGCCTTGCTCTTCAATAAAGCCCGTCTCGCATAAATTGTGCAAAATACTTGTTAAATCGAAATAATTTACAAGCTCTTCACCGAGAAGTGCGTTTTGTATTTCATCTTTTGAAAGTGGCTGTGGCACGTTTTTTATTAAATAGCACAGCATTATGCGTATGTGCTGTGTGCTGTTCAGCCCACCGGGTTTAACGCCGCCTGTAAAAGCGTCCATTTTTTGCCCTCGCTTTTATATAAATTGTTGCAAATTAAATTATAATGCACATACGCCCTTTAGTCAAATATTGTTTCAATAAGCTTACTGCTTTCCGGTGTTGAGTAAACCCAGCTTGAAATATGCCCGCTTGTTTGGCTGAAATTATTATAAAGCGGCAGTTTACAGTCAACTTTATGAAGTATACTAAGCTTAACTTTCATTTTTTCGGGCTGTATGCTTTTTATGTATACACTCACAGTTTGGCCGCAGTCTATATCCTCTGTGTGCTCGGCAAGGCCGGCAAGGTTTGGCGCAAGCTCTACAAAAACGCCATAGCTCTCAACGCTGCGCACTGTTCCAAGCACAGTTTCGCCTGTGCGAAAGTTCAAAGCGTTTTCTAGCCATGTGCCAAAAAGTTCTTTTGTGCTTAATATTAGCCTGCCTTTTTCGTCGCGCCCTTTAACGGCGCAGTAAATTTGCTGGCCTTGCATAAAACGGTCTTTTGGCGATGTTATGCGCGATATTGACATGTTTTCAATAGGTAACAGCGCTATAACACCACAGCCAATGTCACAAAAAGCGCCAAAGCTCTCAATATGTGTAATGCGTGCAAAAATAACATCGCCCACACAAATGTCGTTTATATACTGCGTTAAACAAAGCTGTTGCGCTTTTTTTCGCGATAAAATCAGCGTATCGTTGCCAAAAACTTTAACAACAAAGCAAGTGTTAAGCCCCACGCGTGACAATATTGCAATATCGCGTATTTCGCCGCCGTCTGCGCTAAGTGCACATTCGTCTTTTGGCATTATGGCGTTATAATTGCCAAGCTTAAAGTGCAAGTTTTTTTCGCTGTCGCAAACAAGTGCCCTGCTTTCTAAAACAGTGTTTTCGTGCATTGCTGTAATTAATGTGTTTTTGTCAAACATTGTTGCAAGCGTGTTTTGTGTGTTTTCGGGGTAAAAATTCATTGTACATCATCCTTTTTAAAGTGTTTTTTAAACTATATGCACGCAGCGCTTAAATGTTGCAATAAAACAGTAAATGTTATATAATATAATGTACGCAAAAAACGCTTGAAAGGGTGTGCGCAATGGATATAAGCGTAGGCGACATTGTACTTACAAAAAAAAACCACCCTTGTGGCGCTAACGAATTTGAAATATTACGCATAGGCGCAGATTTTCGCATTAAATGCACAAACTGCGGCCACGAAATTATGCTACCCAGGGCGAAAATTGAAAAGAACATAAAAAAAGTTATAAATAACACAAAGGAAGAAAAAGCACAATGTTAGACAAATTAAGAGCCGTTAAAGATAGGTACGACGAGATTAATAATAAATTGCAAGACCCAACCGTTGTTACTAATGCAGAGCTATACAAAACACTGATGAAAGACTACAAAAATTTAACGCCGCTTATAGAGACTTATGACAAGTACACAGTGGCGAAAAACGCTTTTGATGAAGCAGAGGCACTTTTAAACGAGGGCGGCCTTGACGCAGAGTTTAAAGAGCTTGCACAGGCAGAGTATGACGAGAACAAACAGGCAATTGAAACACTTACGGAAGAGCTTAAAATTTTGCTTATTCCAAAAGACGAAAACGACGACAAGAGCGTTATTATTGAAATTCGCGGCGGTGCCGGTGGCGACGAGGCCGCACTTTTTGCCAACAGCCTTTACCGCATGTATAACATGTATGCAGACACAAAGGGCTGGAAGCACGAGCTTGTAAACATAAACGAAACAGAGCTTGGCGGCATTAAAGAGGTTAGCTTTCTTGTTGAGGGCGAGGGCGCATACAGCCGCATGAAATTTGAGAGCGGCGTGCACCGTGTTCAGCGTGTGCCGGAGACGGAGACGCAAGGCAGGGTGCATACCTCCACAGTTACTGTTGCAGTTATGCCCGAGGCAGAAGAAGTGGAAGTTAACATAAACCCGGCAGATTTGAAAATTGACACATTCAGGGCAAGCGGCGCAGGCGGCCAGCACATAAACAAAACATCGTCGGCAATTCGCATAACGCACTTGCCCACAGGCATGGTTGTGGAATGTCAAGATGAGCGTAGCCAGCTGAAAAACAAGGAAAAAGCGCTTAAAGTTTTGCGCAGCCGTATGCTTGCCGAAGAGCAAGAAAAATATAACAAAGAAGTGGCACAGCACCGCAAAAGCCAAGTTGGAACGGGCGACCGCTCGGAAAGAATTCGCACATATAACTACCCACAAGGCCGCCTTACCGACCACAGAATTGGCCTTACATTGTACAAACTTGACTATATTTTGAACGGCGATATTGATGAGGTTATTGAGGCACTTATTACAGCGGACAGGGCTGAGAAACTAAAGGCGTCAGCGCAGGAGTAAATTAATTTGACATCACAATATAATACGGAGCTTTTAAAGCCTGAAAAAAGCGCAATTAAGCTTGCGGCACAGCTGTTAAAAAGCGGTGAAATTGTCGGCATACCGACAGAAACTGTGTATGGCCTTGCGGCAAGTTCGCTTAATGACAGCGCGGTTGCAAAAATATTTAAGGCAAAAAACAGGCCGTGCGATAACCCTTTAATTTCGCACATAAGCGGCATGGATATGATGAAATATTTGTGCGACGATGTGCCCGAAAGCGCCTTAAAACTTGGCAAAGCTTTTTGGCCGGGGCCGCTTACGCTTATAGTAAAGCGTGGCGGCAATGTGTGCGATGTGGTTTGTGCAGGGCTAGACACGGTGGCGGTTAGAATGCCGGCACACCCTGTTGCACTTAGCATAATTAGTGCCGCCGGTGTACCGCTTGCGGCGCCAAGCGCTAATGTTTCGGGCAGGCCCAGCCCAACAAGTGCCCGGCACGTAATGCTTGACATGCAAGGTAAAATACCGCTTATAATTGACGGCGGCGAGTGTGAGGTAGGGCTTGAGTCCACGGTAATATCGCTGGTAGAAAACACACCCGTTATATTGCGCCCGGGCTTTGTTACGAAAAAGCAAATTGAAAATGTGTTGAACACAAGTGTTATTTTGGCAAGTAGCATTGTTGCGCCAACTAAAGAGGGCGAGAAAATATCATCGCCCGGCATGAAGTACAAACACTATGCGCCAAAGGGTGAAATGGTGCTTGTGAAAGGCAACAAAGAGCAGTTTTGTGCTTTCGTGAATGAAAAAGTGCATGGCTTTGAGGAAGAACAAAAAAGAAGCACAAAAGCAAATGTATGCATGAACGAAATTGTGAGCGGCAATGAAAAGCAAAGCCAACAAAGCGGAATTTATGCACTGTGCTTTGAGGGAGAACAGCAATTTTTGAACTGCCCCACAACAGCATATGGCGCAGAAAATAAACCGGAAGAACTTGCAAAAAACTTGTTTGCGGCGCTGAGAGACCTTGACGATAAAGGTGCAGAAAAAATTTATGCGCACTGCCCAAAAGAAAGCGGCGTGGGGCTTGCCGTATACAACAGAATGTTGCGTGCGGCGGCGTTTAAAGTGGTGAATTTGAATGATTGATTACAGCGGTGAAAACGAAAAAAACACAGAATTACAAGATGAAAAAATAAAAGTAATAGCTATAACAGGCAGAAGCGGAAGCGGCAAAAGCACTGTTGCAAAAATATTTACAGCGCATAATTACACGGTGCTGGACGCAGACTTAGCCGCAAAAACAGCAGTGGCAAAAGGCAGCGACTGCATTGAAAAATTATCACATGCTTTCGGTGGCGACATTGTGCTTGAAAGCGGCGAGCTGGACAAGAAGCTTCTTGCACAGCGCGCTTTTAAAACAAAAGAGGGCGCGAAAACCCTAACTGACATAACACACCCGAAAATAGCGCAAATTTTGAACGACGGAATAGAAAAAGCACACCAAAACGGCGAAAAGCTTGTTTTTGTAGATGGTGCTGTTATTATAGGCGGCATATTTGAAAAATATTGCGATGAATTTATTGTTGTGACAACACCTGAAAATGAAGCGATAGAGCGCATAATTTTGAGGGACGGCATAACTAAAGAGCTTGCAGAAAAGCGCCTAGGTGCACAATTAACACAGGCGCAAATGGTGCAAAAGGCAAACTATGTAATTGAGAACACAAATGGTGAGGGCGAAACGGCGCTTGAAAAAAGGGCTCTGTTTGTTTTACGCTCGATTTTAA
>CAYJHA010000092.1:0-2099 GCA_964369785.1 uncultured Bacteroides sp. | reverse complement strand
CGAAACTAAATAAAAAAGGAAACATATGAAAAATAAAAAAACAGCGGCACTGGTAATATTACTTGTTGTTCAGTGCTTTATTATACTTTTTGTGCTTGTTCAAATGGCTTTAAGCAGTATGGAAAGCACAATGTACCCGCGTGAGTACAGCGAGTTTGTAGACAAATACGCACACGAGTTTGACGTAGAACAAAACATAATTTACGCAGTTATAAAAACAGAGAGCGGCTTTGAAGAGGACGCTGTAAGCAGTGCCGCCGCACGCGGTTTAATGCAGATAACGGAAGAGACTTACGCGTGGATAAAATCGAAAATAGCGCCGAGCGAGGAGCTTACTTTTGATGATATGTTTGTAGCTGAAACAAACATACGCTTTGGCACTTACTTAATGGCTTATTGCCTAGAGCGATATGACGGAGACTTAAAGACAGCCGCGGCAGCATACCACAGCGGCGTGGGCCTTGTAGATGATTTGCTGCAAGACAGTGAATATTCGCAAGACGGCATAACGCTAAGCGTTTTCCCATACGAGCAAATGGCAAACTACGTTATAAAAATTGAGAACAATTATAATGCATATACAGAACTTTATTAACAGATAGACACACGGAATAGAAAGGACAATAAAATGAAAAAAGAACAAGGTGCAAACTCAAAACCAAAGGACAAGAACAAAGACAAGGCAAACGTAAAATTAACAGGCAAAGAACTTGCAAAAAAATTGCTTTTTGAGACAGAGCATGTTGCAGACATCTCGCCAAAAACAACTAAAAAAGCGTTTGATTTTTGCGAAAATTACAAAGCATATCTAGACGCTGCAAAAACAGAGCGCCTTGCTTGCGATGCAACTGTTGACATTTTGAAAAAAGCAGGCTACACACCGTTTGACAGAAACAAAAAATACAAACAAGGCGACAAAATTTACGACATAAACCGCGGTAAAGCGCTTATTATTACAACAATAGGCAAAAAAAGCATGAGCGAGGGCGTGCGCATAGTGGCATCGCATATTGACTCGCCCCGTGTTGACCTTAAGGCAAACCCACTGTATGAAGACAGCGGAATGGCGCTTTTCAAAACGCATTACTACGGCGGCATACGCAAGTATCAATGGGGTGCAACGCCGCTTTCATTAATAGGCGTTGTTTATAAAAAAGACGGCACGTGCGCCCACATTAACATAGGTGAAGACGAAAAAGACCCTGTTTTTTGCATAACTGATTTACTGCCGCATTTGGCGGCAACGCAAAACAAGCGTTCATTGCCCGAGGGGCTTAAAGGCGAGGAGCTAAACATAGTTTTAGGCTCGCTACCTATTGACGACAAAGAGGTTAAAGACAGAATAAAACTTTACATAATGCAGCTTTTAAACGAGAAATACGGCATAACAGAGCGTGATTTTACATGCGCTGAAATTGAAGCTGTGCCGGCATTTAAGGCAAAAGATGTGGGGCTTGACCGCAGCTTAATAGGCGCATACGCCCACGATGACAGAGTGTGTGCATACACGTCGCTTATGGCGGAGATTGAGACAAAAAACCCTGAGTACACCACAGCTTGTATGCTTGCAGACAAAGAGGAAGTAGGCTCTGACGGGACAACGGGCTTACAGTGCGATTATTATTTTAACTACTTACAGGAGCTTTGCCAAAACCAAGGCGCAGATTATTTGGACATGTGCAAAAATTCAAAATGCCTTTCTGCCGATGTGAATGTTGCGCTTGACCCAACTTTCCCGGACGTTACAGAGAAAATGAACACAGCAAAAATTAACCACGGTGTGGTAGTTACAAAATACACAGGCGCCAGAGGAAAAGGCGGCACAAACGACGCAAATGCGGAAATGGTATCTTTTGTGGCAAGGCTTTTAGACGACGCAGGCGTTGTGTGGCAAACGGGCGAGCTTGGCAAAGTAGACCAAGGCGGCGGCGGCACCGTTGCAAAGTATATTGCAAATAAGAATGTTGACGTAATAGACATAGGCGTGCCGACATTAAGTATGCACTCGCCGTTTGAGCTTGTGGCAAAACTTGACGTATTTATGACGTACAAAGCGTTTAAGGCGTTTTTTGTGTAAATACGTAAAAGCGAACACATAA
>CAYJHA010000091.1:0-9542 GCA_964369785.1 uncultured Bacteroides sp. | reverse complement strand
TTTGTGCTTTTATCTGATTTTAATCTTGTCATAACACGAATACGTGCCATCAGCTCTTCAAACGAGAACGGTTTAACAAGGTAATCATTTGCGCCTAAATCAAGGCCTTTTACTCTATCTGATATGGCATCTCTTGCCGTTAAAAAAATAGTGGGTGTTTCTATGCATTTTGAGCGCATTGTTTTAAGAACTGAAAAACCGTCTTGCTTTGGCATCATTATATCAAGTATTATTACATCATAATCGGTGCTTATTATATAATCGAGCGCTGTTTGCCCGTCAAAACAACTATCAACGGCATAGCCCTCGGATGTTAACTTTTTTGTGATGATTTTATTCATATCTCTTTCATCTTCTGCAAGTAAAATTCTCATAATAAGCCCTCCTTATATGGGTTTTTGTTTGTATTATAACATAGTTTTATTAAAGTTTGATTAAAAAACAACAATCACCTCACAAAAAATGTGAGATGATTGCAAAAGCTTAATTTTAATATTGCGCTAAAATATACTTTTTCACATGCACAATTAACCCCTAGGGCGGTTGCCGCCCGGCTGGTTATTCGGCTGCATCATTCCACCACCGGGTGCGCTTGTGTTAGTTGTTATTTCGTTGCCGTTTTCATCGGTTATGCTACCGCCTGATATACTGTATGTTCCGCTTACATCAAGTTCGCCATCGCCGCCGGAATAAACAGCGTCTACATCTACAACAATATCTCCACCTTCTATAATTAAATCGCCGTTTGAGTCTATGCCGTCGCCTTGGCATTTTAAAAATATATTGCCGCCTGTAATTTTAATAAAGCCTGTGTCACTGTTTGCGTTTATAGCGTCGTCTAAAACAGTAACATTTATATCTCCGCCGTTAATGGTAACTGTTTCGCCCTCAATGCCTTCATAGCCGTTTTGCACTAAAACTTCTGCGTCATTTATAACTAAATCAGTGTCGGCATGAAGTGCATCATCGCCCGAAAGAATGTCAAAATATCCACTGTTTATTGTAAGCACACCGTTAGCGTGAACAGTGTCTTCATAGGAACTAAGCAAAAACTCGCCGCCGTTTATTGTGATGTTTGTACCTTTTAACGAGCGCATACTGTCTTCAAGCAAATCTGTTGCCGAAATTGTATTGCCCGAGCCCTCGCCTCTTGTAATTTCGTTTAGCACTTCTACAAAGCCGCCGCCTGTTGTAATGTTAAAACTGCCGCCATCTATTTGCAAAGTTTGCTCTGCTGCAATTCCGTCATGCAATGCGTTTATAACAAAAGTACCGCTTGTAATAATTAAGTTACCTTTTTCTAAGTCCTCATCATTAGATGTTCTAATCCCGTCTCTTCCTGAAGTAACGTTTATGTTTGAGCTGTCAATTGCAAGTAAATCTTTGCCCTCAATGCCATGCTCTACTGCGTTTACGGTTATAGTTACATTTTCTATTATAAGGTCATCTCGGCTGTTTATAGCGTCCTTGTAAAGCGTGTTGACAGTTAAACTTCCACCGCCTGTAATAAGCGTATCTGCTTGTGAATGTACAGCACCTGACGGAAATTCTTCATCAGTGGTGACAATCTCCCCTTGCGTTACGGTGTTTTCACCCTCAAGCATAATAACAACATCTTGAGCCTCTATAATATTTAAAGGTGTTTCTGTTTGGCTTGTAATATGTGCCCCATTTAAAACAAGGTAAACTGCGCCGTCATCAACATCTTTATTCACATTAACTGTAATGCTCGAATAATTGCCTGAAAACTCATACGTGCCGCTTTCTGTTATTATAATCTCATCGTCGCTTATCATTTCAGGCGATGTGCTTATATCATCTTGCAAATCCACCTTTGGAAATTCAATAGGCTCGCTGCTTGCGCTTGCCGTCTGTTCGCTTGCACTTGTTGCGCTCTCTATTAAACTTTCACCCTCAATTACAGTATTTTCAATTTGGCTGCACCCACTGAAGATAAATATTGAAAGAGATAGTACTATTAATAATATGCTTTTCATTCAGTTGCTCCTTTTCTTTTTATAATTTAAATATATTTTTTGTTAAACTAAACGCTGCCTTATTTTACAAAACACAAAGCAAGCAACGCCACAAAACAGCACAGCTGCGCCGCCTGCCGTAAGTGCGGTTTGGTATATAGAGGCTGTGCCTGCAATATCAAAAACGCCCCTTAACAGCGAGCCTAAAATAAGCGCTGTAACACCCGTGTGGTAAAGGTGCGATGCCCAAAAATAATCTGCGCTTTTTTTCTCAAAACCATATAACATTAGCCCTGCTAAAACACCAAACACAAGCGGATACGCAAAAAGAAATGTCATGTGAGGCGAGCTTACGCCATGGGAAAACAGCGAGTAAACATATGAAAACAACAGGCAAAACAGTGTTGTAAAGAAATAAGGCGTTACCCAGTTTTTTATATAAAACAGCTGTATAGTTTTTTTATTTTCCGATGTAAACAATATCGCTCACACTCCTTTCTTTAAAATCTCTGCCGTTTGTTGTTGGGTTGTTCACCACTTCACCCATAAACACCATTGTGGCTGAGCCGCCGCCGTCTAAATTATACGCAACTTCGCAGCCGTATTCAGAAAGCACAAGTGCCATTTCGTATAGCGATAACCCCTCGCTTATGTCAGTTCTGCCATCTGCTACCATAAATATATAGTGGTTAGGCTCTATCATTGCTATTGCTGTTCGGGGGTTGCTTTCATCTTCACGGTCTACTTCACTTTCCTCAGTAACTGTAACTTCACCGCCTGAAATAAGCCCCGGCCCAAAGGAAAAAATTTGCACTGCGCCAAGTTCTTCAAGCTCCTGTGCAAGAATATCGCTTTCGTTTATTATCTGCATATTGCCATCTTGAAACACTACTAAATCTTCATTGCCACCCTGTGTTTGAACATCACGGTAAAGGTACCCATTGCGCATTACGTAGCCATAGTCTCTAAAGCCGTAGTAATCGCCGTTAATTGCAATAATTGCATCGTTTTCCTCCGCAATTTCCGAGGTTTTCTCTTTTACATTTGTACCAAAAGAGTTTTCGGCAAGGCCTGCCATAAGCTGTGAGCTGTCACTTACTATTATCTCTGCTATATATATGTCGGTATTATATTCCCTAATCGTGCTTATAGTAATTTGTGTGTTCTCGTCTATATAAGAATTTTCTGTAATTATCGGCTCGGTAATTTCAGCTTCACTTTCGTCTAAAGCACTTTCAGTTTCATCGCCGCTATTACTTTGAATTTCATGAATTTCGCCTTCAAGTGTAACGTCTGTATCTAAGGCTTTTTGCTCGCTTTGCTGCTGTGTATACACATCGCCTAAAACAACAACATTATGAGACATAACAAACCTATTGAGGAATGTAAAACTAACATACCCAATAAAGAATAATGTAGCACATGTTTTCCACACTTTTGATATTTGCCTTTTGCTCATCTTTTTTACAAAAACGCAGTTTTTCTGAATAGAATAGCTAAATAAAAATAAAGATGCATCTACAATAATTTTTGATATTACAGGGTTTCCAAGTAGCATATTTAGCCCTGTTGTGCCAATTGCACTTGCACCCATTATAAAGAAAAAAAGCACAAAATATTTCATTATGCTGGCGGTAGTGCCGCCGTGCAACCTAAAAACAGAGTTTTTATTTATAATATAGTTTACAAGCCCTGATAGCAGCCGTGCAAAAATTGTTGCTATTATTATACTTTCTAGCGAATATAATGTCAAAACAAAGGAAATAGCGGCAAATAAAACAATATCTGTTAAAAAACCCACAAAAGAGCTTGCAATAAATTTTAGCGGCCGTTGATATATTAACACAGAGTCACGTACAGGGCGAAAGTGTGATTGCTCGTTGTTATCAAAATAAATTGTTTCAATGCTTACAGTGTAAATATCAGTTTGTTTTACTGCTTCTTGAAGGAAATTATACTCATATTCGTAACGTGAACCGTTTGTTTGCAAAGCTGTTTTTATAAGGTTTAACGGTATTCCGCGCAGGCCTGTTTGAGTATCTTTGCACTCAACGCCGGTAGAAGATTTAAACACCAACGAAGTTATTTTATTACCAAAATAGCTTTTAAATGGCACATTTTTTAAACTAAACATACGCATACCAAGTATAAGTGAATTAGTGCCGCTTTTTAACACTTCAGCTACTTTTACAATATCACTTACTTTGTGCTGCCCATCAGCATCTGCTGTTATAATTCCATATTTTAAGTCTAAATTTTCGCAGGCAAATTTAATTGCACTTTTTAAAGCCGCGCCCTTGCCTTTGTTTTTTTTGTGCCGTATAAGCAAGCAGCCTAAATTTCTAGCTTGTGCAAATACAGCTTCGCAAGAGGCATCACTTCCATCGTCTACAATAACTATACTGCTTAAACCGTTTCGTTTTAGCCCTGCAATCATTGCTGTTAATTTTTCTGTCGGCTGGTATGCCGGTATAACTATGGTTACATTATTCATGCTTTTCTCCTATTTGTTTTGCGGTTCTATATAAACATTGCTAAATAATTCACAAAGAGCTGTTTATGTTTTTTTTGAACTTTACATTTACATTATATTTTGTTAACCTTAAACATACTTAAAATTAAGAAAAATAAAATATCGCTTAAATTCAGCGGGTAAAAAATACTAACAATTAAATTATGTTAATAAAAGCCACCCTTTAGATTGCACTAAAGGGTGGCTTTAATACCTAGTTTTTCGGCTATGAAGTGTACCTTATAAATACTTTTCTCAAAACTGTGTTAACAAAAAATATTTTGCAATTGAATTAATATATTGCGAAAACACTTATTAAAACACAGGCACAACGGCGCCTTCATAATTTTCGCTTATAAAATTTCTAATATCATCGCTAGTTAGTGCCGTTACAAGCGCTTTTGTTTTTTCGCTTTCAATCTCGCTTGTATTAACAGCTAAAATATTTGCATATGTTTGCGCGGAAACTGATGCCGCATCTTCAAACGCAAGTGCACTTTCAGCCCTCAGGCCTGCTTGTAGTGCATAATTTCCGTTTATGCACGCAATATCTACGTCAGGCAAAACCCTTGCAAGTTGCGCTGCTTCTATCTCTTTTATTGTAACGTTAAGCGGGTTTTCTTCTATATCTAACACAGTGGCATTAATGCCGGCGCCATCTTTTAGCTTTATTATTCCGTTAGCTTCAAGTAAAAGCAGTGCGCGTGCTTCGTTGCTTGTGTCGTTCGGCACTGCTATTATGGCGTTTTGCGGCAAGTTTGACAAACTATCAAGCTTAGATGAGTAAATACCGAATGGCTCAAAGTGAACGCTCAGTGCTGATGAAATATCTGTGCTATTGTTAATGTTAAAATCATTCAAATATGGTGTGTGCTGAAAGAAATTTGCGTCTAATTCGCCGCCGTCAAGCGCAACATTTGGCAAAACATAATCTGTGTACTCAATAATTTCTAAATTATAACCTTGCTCTAGTAACAATGGTTTTGCCGCATTTAAAATTTCGCTGTGCGGTGTAACACTTGCGCCTACTGTTATAACAGCGTTTTCGGTGTTTAAATCACTTTCGCCCACAAAAGAGCAAGAGGCCAGCACTACTGCCAAGCATGTTGTGATAAGTAAAGTTTTTATAATGTTTTTCATTTTAGTTCTCCTTTTATTTTGTTATTAAACAATTTTTCGTTTGTCAATTTTATTTGCAATTTTTATACCCAGCGTTTGAAATAATTGCACTATAATTATAAGTAGCGCCAAGGTTATTAACATAATGCCTGTTTCGTACCTGTAAAGGCCGTAATTAATAGCAATTGTGCCAAGGCCACCACCACCTACAAAGCCTGCCATTGCGGAATAGCCCAATATTGTTGTTACTGCAATTGTGCACCCTGTTATTATAGAGGGTAAAGACTCGCTTAACAGCACCTTAAAAAGTATTTGCGCATTATTGCAACCCATCGCCTGTGAAGCTTCTATCACACCTGAATCAACTTCTTTGAACGACGCTTCCACCATTCGTGCCACAAAAGGCGTTGCGGCCACAACAAGCGGCAACACAACTGCATTAACACCTATTGTTGTGCCTAGTATGAAGCGTGTTATCGGAATTAACGCAAGCAATAAAATTATAAATGGCGCAGAGCGCAACATGTTAACAACAAAGCCAACAAGCGTATTTACTAATTTGTTTGGGCTAAGTGAGTTATCGGCAGTTGCGTATAGCAACATTCCCAGGGGTATACCTGCTAAATACGAGAAAAGTGTTGAGGCTAAGGTCATGTATAAAGTTTCTGTAATTCCTACAATTAATAAATTTGTAAATTCAGTGTTCATCGTTATTCCTTTCATTAATAATATATTGTCAACTATTATATTTTGCTGTATTTTGCTATATAGTGTCGGCACTATCTAACTTGCTAATATTATTTCAGGCTTACCTAATTTTTCAATTCTTCCGTTATTTAAAACAGCTACTGTGTTGCAAAAGTTTTTTGCAATGCTAATGTCGTGCGTAACTACTACTATAGTAATGTTAAATTTTTTATTAATTTCTGCCAATTGCTTCAAAATTGAATGTTTTGTTTCGCTATCTAATGCGCTTGTAGCCTCATCGCAAAGCAAAACTTGTGGCTTGTTAACAAGCGCCCTTGCAATTGCTACACGCTGCTTTTGCCCACCCGACAGTTGTGATGGGTATGAGTTCAATTTGTGCTTTAGGCCTACTAATTCCAGTGTTTCAACTGCTTTTTCAACGGCTGTTTTTCTTGCTACACCATTTATTTCAAGTGCAAAGCTAACATTTGAAACCACATCTCTTTGTTCAAACAAATTGAAGTGTTGAAATATCATTCCTATTTTGCTTCGGTGCTCCCTCAATTGTTTCTTGCTTAAATTTGTTATGTTTATATTATCAACAATTACATCACCGCTTGTGGGCTTCTCAAGCAAGTTTATGCAGCGCACAAGCGTGCTTTTGCCTGCCCCGGATGTACCTATAATTCCAAATATTTCGCCCTTTTTTATATTCAAGCTTATATCTGTTAGCGCCTTAACACTGCTTGTTTTGCTTTGAAACTCTTTATTTACGTTTTTTATCTGTATCACTTTAACCTCCTTTTGCGCCGTCCTTATAAAAGCAACTTGTATTGTAAAAAATTAAGCAACAATTGCTTTGCTATTGTATTGCCTTGTGTGTTATAAATATATTATCACATGTTTTTGTTATTGTATAATACATAAAAACAATAGCCTGTTATAGCTTCAAACTATAACAGGCTATTGTTTTTTAAATATTCATTTATTTTATCTATAAATAATTTAGCTAAAGGCGTTAAATGCATATTCTGTTTAAATATAATGCCTATTGTCATTGGTTCGCTTTCTTTTATAGGCACTGCTATGTGCTCGTTCCCGTTTAATTCTTCGCATATTATTCCCGAGCATAACGTGTAAGCGTTCAACCCTACCATTAAATTTAACGCCGTTGCCCTGTCGTCTACTTTAATCAGCTTCTGGTAGTCATATGTGCTTTTCATTTCCTCTGCAAAGTGGTAAGAATACTCGCTTCCTTGTTCAAATGCAATGCACGGATACAGCGCCAAATCACTTAAGCACACTGAATTTTTGTTTGCCAGTGGGTGTTTTTTATACAAATAAGCGTATGTTTCACATGTTATTAATTCATTAAACTCTAAGCCGTGCTCTCGAAGCATTTTATTTATTACTTGGCTATTATTATCATTTAAATAAATAACGCCTATTTCGCTTTTAAAGTCTTTTACATTATTAATAACATCGGCAGTTTTTGTTTCGTGCAATGCAAACTCATAATTTTCCATGCCTATTTCTTTCACAAGCTCAACAAATGCCTTAACTACAAAAGTATAATGTTGAGTGCTTACACTAAATTTCTTTTTGGCCTGCTTCAATATATATTTTTGTTCAATTAAATTATATTGCTCTATTGTTTGCCGTGCATAGCTTAAAAACTCGCCGCCCTCGGGTGTTATTTTTATACCTTTATTGTATCTTAAAAAAACATTTATGCCCAGCTCTTTTTCAAGTTCTTTTACAGTGGCAGATAAACTTGGCTGTGAAACAAACAATTGCTTTGCCGCCTCATTCATAGAGCCCGCATCTGCAATTGCAATTACATGCTTTAGTTGTTGCAACGTCATATTTACACCCCCATATTATATATTATATCATTATTTTTATAATTTCTAAATAGCAATTTTAAAAAAACAAATTGCTATTTATTGCTACATAGTATATTATGTGAATAGGTGAACATAATTGAGCAAAATTGGGTAAAGGTAGTTTTATGAATAAGAAAATATTAAACATAGATGACAAAACAATAAAAATAAGCTTGTTTGGTGGCTTTAAAATAAGTTTAGGCGCCAAAGAAATTTTTAAAGATAATAAAATTAAGACAAATAAAGCGCTGCAACTGTTAATTTTTTTGCTGTGCAGCCAGGGGCGCAAAGCAAGCACAGAGGCAATTGTTAAAGGTATTTTAGATGCAGACGAACTTGAAAACCCAAACGCTGTTTGCAAAAACTTAATTTATAGGTTGCGCAAAATTTTACGCGAAAACGAGCTTGTTGCAGAAGAAGACGATGCCATAGTATTTGAAAACGATGCTTATAATTTGCGTTTAAACTGCGTTAGTGATTTAGAGGCGTTTAATGCATGTTGGGCAATTTTAAATGGTTTAGGCGAAGAGGACACATTCGAAACGTGCAAACAAGCATTGTCTTTATACCAAGGTGTATTTTTGGGCAATTTATTAAGCGATTATTGGGCTAGTGAACAGCTGGCCTTTTTGGAAAACCGTTATTTTATGTTTTTAAACAAGCTTATAAAAATTGTTGAGCAGCAAAGTTGTTACCAAGAAGTTTTAGACGAGCTTGCACAGGCATTTGGCTTATACCCACACGAAGAGCTTGTTTATTTAAATTACATCAAAGCATTGTATGAGTGCAAACATTTTAACAGGGCGTTTCAAGTGTATGATAGCGTGTGCGAGCGCTTGTTAAGTGATTTAGGTTTACAGCCGCCGCCAAGCTTGCTTAACTTAATGAAAACTTTAACACTGGAAAACGAAAGCATTGCCAAAAACACCTCAGAAGTGCATGAGACATTATGCAAAGCAGAAGTTTTTGAAAACGCACACGAGTGTGGCCTATATGAATTTTCGCATATATACCAAGCAATGCTTATGGGTGTAATGGGAATAGACAACTCCATTAGGCTTGTTTTGTGCACTGTATATGATGAAAAGGGCGATATGTTCCCTATTAGCCCGTACCTAGACTCAATAAGCCAATATTTGCGTAAAAGCTTACGTGCATCGCTTCAAAGCGGTGACGTATTCGCAAGGTACAGTGCTTGCCAATTTGTTATATTGCTAAGAGACAGCGACGAGGAATGTTGCAACGGCATTACATCACGTGTGCGGACGCATTTTCATGATATACCAAAAATGCGTTCTTTGCGCCTAGGTTTTTCCTGTACAGATTTACAGCAGTTTCGAAGTGGAAATGGAGCGTAAGACA
>CAYJHA010000090.1:0-9770 GCA_964369785.1 uncultured Bacteroides sp. | reverse complement strand
GACTAAAAAAGAGGTGGAAAAGCAGTTTGGCAGACAAGGCTAAAATACTTGTTATATGCGGCCCCACAGCTACGGGGAAAACGTCACTTAGCGTAAGCGTTGCAAAGCACCTTAACGGTGAGATTATTTGTGCAGACTCTATGCAAATTTACAAAGAGCTAAGCATAGGCACAGCAAAGGTAACGCCCGAGGAGCAAGGCGGCGTTGCACATTATTTGGTAGATTTTTTGCCGCCGTCACAGCGCTTTTCAGTAGCGGAGTACACCTTGCTTGCAAAACAGCACATTGAAGAAATAACAAAGCGAGGCAAACTACCCATTATAGTTGGCGGCACGGGGCAGTATATTGAGAGCCTTGTTAAAGGTATGCATTTTGCCGCAGAAACTACCGATGAAAGAGTGCGAGAAAAAATACAAAAGCGGCTTGAAAACGAGGGTGCCCAAAAACTTTATTCAGAGCTTTGCGAAATTGATTTGCCTTACGCAAAAAAACTGCATATAAACAACACTGTAAAAATAACACGCGCGCTTGAACTTTACGAGCAAACAGGCAAAACAATGACGTGGCAACTGCAAAATTCACTGCCGAAAGAGCGCCCATTCAGCGATAAAATTTTTTGTTTAAATTACAGCAGCCGCGCAGAGCTTTACGATAAAATTAACGCAAGAGTGGACAGCATGGTGCAAAGCGGCCTTTTGCAAGAAGCAAAACTTGTGCATGATAACAAAAGCACTTACACAACTGCGGCACAGGCAATAGGATATAAAGAGTTTTTTAAGTATTTTGAGGGAAAAAGCACGCTTGAAGACTGTGTAAATTTGCTAAAACAAGCAACCAGAAATTATGCGAAACGCCAGCTTACTTGGTTTAAAAGAATGGAAAACGTAACATGGCTTGAAGCAGGAAGCGGCGAAAATTTGCAAAATATTGAAAAGTTAATAAATTTATAATTTTAACGTTATTGTAAATATAAAGTTTTTTCGCGCTAAATTTAGCCGCCCACATTATACGTGCTCAAGTTATGTGTGGGCGTCTACACAAACATCACATATACATCTAAACATTTTGGACATTTTGGCTGATTTTTTATAATAAGGGTAAATAAAAATGACAAAGAAAAGCGTAATAAAATATATAGTGCAATTCGCTGTTATAGCAGGGTTTATTTATGTTGCCGTACAATTTGTTACAATAACCGATAACACTGTGCAAACGCATACAGCTGAAAAAACAACAATAACAGATAGCATTTTTTGTAATGGAATTATTTCAAGGGAAGAAACTGTTGTTACATACAGCGGAAACGGGCTTATAGGTTACAGCGCGCTGGACGGGCAAAGGGTAGCCTTGGGCGAAGATGTTGCAAGCGTGTATTCATCGTATGAGCAAATGGCGCAAAGTGCAAGCGCACAGCTTATAACAGATGAAATTGAAGTGCTTAAAAAGTCGAATATTACCTCTGCCGGCACAGATGCTAATATGATTTTAAACAGTGTTTACACTAATTTGAATGGCTTTTTAAACGAGAGCGCACAGTTAAACTATGAAGATTTGAACGAGAAGAAACTTGACTTGCAGCTTGCGGCAAATAAATCTGAAAAAGTTACACAGCAAGTTGAAGACTTTTCACAGGGGATTGCACTTCTTGAACAAGTGTACATGGCGCTAAGTAGTGGCACAGCACAAAGCATAACAGCGCCACAGGCGGGCTTTTTTGTAAGCGCACATAACAGCAGTGCCAAAGTATATTCAGCACAGCAGCTGGCTGAAATGTCTCCCACTGATTTTGAAAAAGCTGCCGCAGTGCCTGCGCCACAAAACGCGGCCGAAGTGGCAGGTAAAATTTATCACGACTATGAGTGGAGCGTTTTTATAAGCGTTACAGCACAGCAAAGCGAGCAATTTAGCGTGGGCGCAAAGGTGGATATTGTCCTTTTTGAAGTTGAAAGTGAGCCAATACCGGCATTTGTGCAAAGCGTTGAAGTGGACGAAGAGGCAGGTGTTGCAAAAGTTGAACTTAAGTGCAACTATATTAATGAATATGTTGTGAAAGCAGAGCACACAATAGTTGAAGTGCAATTGAAAGATTACACAGGGCTTAGAATTAGCAAAAGTGCAATTCATGTTATTGACGGCGTGAGGGGTGTTTTTGTGCAAACGGGCACGCGTATAGACTTTTGCGTTATAGATGTAATATTTGAAAGTGATAATTATGTTCTGGCTTCATTAAACTATGTAGCAGGTGAAAATGAGCTAAAAATGTTCGACAGCGTTGTACTGTCGGGCAGAGAGCTTTACGATGGCAGGGTAGTGTGAAATTTTTGAAAATATGAGCTGTTTTTATTGACATTTCAGCAGAAAACAACGATAATAGTAAGTAATAATACTTTTTTGACAATAAATTAATTTACATATACGAAAGGATAAAAAAATGGGAATACTCGGAACATTTAGAGATATTATGGGCGTTAAAGACACAGAAGGCTATGAGGGACAAGGTGAGAGCACAGTGGACGAACAAAACAGCTACTATGATAGCTTGCAAGACGATTACAACGACGTTAGCCAAATGACTGCAGGGAACTCTGCAAGTGCAGGTAGCACGCAAGGCACAATGGCAGTGCAAGTTGTGCTTGTAAAGCCTGAAAAATTCGAAGATGCGTCGCAAATAGCAGACCATTTAAACGCAAAGCGCACTGTTGTTTTAAACCTAGAGTCAACAGGAAAAGAGGTTTCTCGCAGGCTTGTAGACTTTTTGTCGGGCGTTGCATATGCCAACAACGGCCAAATTAAGCGCGTTGCAAACAGCACTTTTATTATTACACCGTACAACGTGGGCGTTACGGGCGACCTTATTGACGAGCTTGAAAACAGCGGAGTTGTTTTTTAAAGTTGAGAGGGTTTATACCGCCGCAAACAGACGAAGAGCGCATTTTATGCCGACGCGTTGAGGACGCTGTGCTTGCCGCACAGAAAAGCGGTGCACCGCGGTTTTTGCCGTTTTTATCAGATAGAGAGCAACTGCTTGCAACAAGTGTTTTAAACAAGCTGAATTTTGAAAACTACGTGTTTAGCGGCGGCTATGAAAACGCCGAGCGCAAAATGCTGTGTGTGCTTGCAGGGCACGATGAAAATTTTGATAGTGGCGAAAATAATGATGGCTTCCCACTTGAGGCGCTTAAAATTAAATGTGCGAAAAGCGATAACATAATTACACATAGGGACTATTTGGGCGCACTTATGGCATTAAACATAAAGCGCGAAAACTTAGGCGATATTGTTATAATTGATGGCGGTGCATATTTGTTTTTGCACTCTCGCGTTTTAGCGCTTGTTGAAAGCGAGCTTCGCAGCGCAGGGCGCACACAAGTTACTGCCGCCGGAGTGCCGCTATGTGACATTAACCTTGACAGTGAACAAAACACGAAAGTTACGCAAAGTGCAAGTGTGTCCTCGCTTAGGTTAGACGCTATTATTTCGGCGTTTTTGAACACAAGCCGCACAGGCGCAGTGCAAATTATTAACGCACGAAAAGTGGAAATTAACCACGTGCAAACAACACAGCAAGACTGTAAGGTTTTTGAGGGCGATGTTTTTACAATAAAAGGAACTGGTAAATTTAAGCTTGTTGAAATAGGCGGCAAAAGCAAAAAGGGCAGAACGTTTATAAAATTTGATAAATATTAAAGTTTTAGCTGTATAAAACATAATTGTAAACCAATACTTTTATAAAACAGCAATTCTAAATAAAATAAAAAGCGCCGATTTTACGCGGCGGAACGGAGATATTCATGATAATTGACGACATAAATAAAGTTGAATTCGAGCGCTCGGTTCGCGGTTATAAAATGCAAGAAGTTGATGAGTTTCTTGTGAAAATTGTGCGCGAATTTGAGGCGTTGACACTTGAGAGAGACTCAGCACTTGCGGAAAAAGACGCAGCAATAGCTGAAATAGCTAAGAACCATGAGAATTCAGAGAAGAAGCTGTATATTCTTGCTGAGAAAATTGAGCAATACAGAAACGAAGAGGAAATGCTGAAAACTGCGCTATTAAACGCACAGCGCCTTGGCGACAGTGTTGTTCAAGAAGCAAAACAAAACGCCGAAAACATAGTAAAAGAAGCAAACTTAAAGGCAACACGAATTTACGATGAATTAAAAACACGCCAAAACGCCGAGGAAGCTCGCCTGATGAAAATGAAGAGCGAGATAACGAAATTCAGAGCCGACATTTTAAATATGTACAAAAACCACATAGAGCAGCTAAACACAATTCCTTCGTTTGAAGAGAAAAAAGTGCAACAACCTGCTGTGGTACAAGAAGCGCCTGTGGCACCGCAACCGGAAGAAGTTAAAGCAGTGAAAGAGGAAACCACTGTAGAAAATAAAGAACTACCCGAGGTGAACACAAAAGAAAACAGCGATTTGGAGGCGGAGTATGAAGTTATGCCCTCGCCTGTGAATGTGCCTGAAAAGCCATTGCCAACAAGCGTTGCTGGCGCTGTGCCCGCACAAGGCACTGCCACAGATAACGAAAGCTTTAACAGTGTAGATGAAAGTGCCCAAAGTGAAATTGAAAACAACGAAGAAGAAGTTGTAACGCAAACGGTGTTTGAAGAATATGAAGGAATAAAATTCGACTAACACTGCTTTAATAAACATAAATAACGGTGCCGCCGATAGATAATACAGCTATGGGCGGCACTTATAAATGAAAGAGGAGACTTTTAGCCTATGTACTTTTTGTTGTTTGTAGTGCTTATAGCGCTTGACCAATTTACAAAATATTTGGCAGTTACTTACCTTGAACCCGTGGGCACAATGCCTTTTATACCGGGGTTTATGGAATTGCGCTTTGTGCTAAACGACGGCGCGGCATTTAGCTCTTTTGCAGGGCAAACATGGTTTTTAGTGGGTGTAACAGGCCTTGCACTTTTAGCGCTTTTGGCATACATGCTTATTAGAAAGCCCACTTCAAAGCTTGAAATGTTTTCACTTGTTCTTATATTTTCAGGTGGTGTTGGCAATTTAATAGACAGGGTGCGAAACGGTGTAGTTGTAGACTTTTTCGCAACAACTTTTATGAATTTTGCTGTTTTTAATATTGCCGATTGCCTTGTTGTAGTAGGCACATTTTTACTTTGCTATTATATTATTGCAGATGAAATGAAAATGGCAAAGCAACGAAAATTGAGGGCAGAAGAAAAGGCCCTTGAACAAGAAGAGGTAAAAGCAGTAGACAGTGAAAAACAGGCTGATGCATAATATGTGTGATGAAATGAAAAGCGAGCTTAAATTTGTTGCAAGTGAAGACAATGTGAGAATTGATGTGTTTTTGGCACAAAAAATAAGCGGCATAAGCAGAAGCGCGGTGGCAAACGCTGTGCAAAACGGGCATGTTCTTTGCAACGGCAAAGCGGCAACAAAAAGCCTAAAGCTTAAAAGCGGAGACACTATTTGTGTTACACTGCCAGAGCCTAAAGAAATAGACGTAATAGCGCAAGATATACCTTTAGACGTTGTGTATGAAGATGATTTTTTTATTGTTGTAAACAAGCCTAAAGGGCTTTGTGTGCACCCGGCACCGGGGCACGAGGACTCAACACTTGTCAACGCTGTATTGCATAGGTGCAAGGGTAAGCTATCTGAGATAAACGGCGTACTGCGCCCGGGCATAGTGCACCGCATTGACAAAAACACAAGCGGCCTTTTAGTTGTGGCAAAAGACAATGAAGCGCACAACCATTTGGCTAAACAGTTTGAACAACACACTATAACACGCGAATATTACGCCGTTGTTTATGGTAGGTTTAAAGAAAGTAGCGGCTTTGTGGACGCACCGATAGGCAGGCACCCTACAAACAGAAAGCAAATGGCAATAAACACAAAAAATGGGAAGAATGCATACACCTCTTATGAAGTTATAGAGGAATTTAATGGGTTTACGCTGTGTAAGTTGTGGCTTAAAACAGGTAGAACACATCAAATTCGGGTGCACCTTGCATCAATTGGCCACCCGGTTGCAGGCGATGATATTTACGGCCCAAAAAAATGTATTACGCGCCTTAATGGGCAATGTTTACATGCAAAAACTTTGGGTTTTACACACCCCAATAGCGGCGAGCGCATAGAGTTTAGCAGCGAACTACCGCAGTATTTTGTTAAATTTTTAGACGGGTTACATGTTCGAGGTTAGCGCTAAGCAGCATGGCTAGCCGCAAGCGCATAACTCGTGTTCAGGTTATGCGTGGGCAGCTAAGTTAAAAAGGTGGTGCAATTTTGAAAAAGCATATGTATGTCATAAGCTTTGCAGTTTTGTTCGCCGTGTTTGTAATTAGCATTTTTGTGCAAATGCCGGTGGGTGTAAATTCGTTTTTTGGTGCCGACGAAACTTATAAAGAGACGTTTGAACGGCAAATATTAGAGCCTGACAAAATTAACATAAATACCGCCGTTGCCGCACAGCTTGATGTTTTAAGCGGAATTGGCGAGGCACGTGCGCAGGCGATTATACAGTATAGGGAAGAAAACGGCCCGTTTGAAAGCACGAGCGAAATTATAGAAGTTGACGGTGTATCGGAAAAAATGTACGAAGAATTTAAACATCTTATAACTGTTTAAGTAGTATAATGAAAACCTTCAAGAGGGAGGCTATATGATGAATAAACAAGACATTTTTATTAACAGAGAGCTAAGCTGGCTTGAATTTAATAAGCGTGTGCTTAGGCTTGCCAGCGATGAAAGTGTACCACTAGGCGAGCAATTGAAATTTGCATCAATTTATGCAAGCAACCTTGATGAATTTTTTATGGTGCGTGTGGGCTCTTTATACGACAGGATTTTGCTTTTAAAAGATGTTGATGAAAAAGAGAATAAAACACTTATGACACCGCAACAGCAGCTTGACGCAATAATGCCAAGAGTGAAAAAAATGCAGCAAACTTGCGATGATACACTAAAATCTTTAACAAAGCGCCTTAATGCAAAGGGATATAAAAAAATAAATTTCGACAAACTAACAAAAGAACAGGCTAGCTATTGGAAGAAGCATTTTTTGAACGAGCTGTTTCCAATTTTGTCGCCGCAAATAATAGATAAAAGGCACCCGTTCCCGTTTTTACGCTCCGGTGAAGTTTATGTTGGCGCTACAATTTTACAAAAAGACAGCGAAAAACCGACATTTGGGCTAATACCTGTAAGTGCACAGTTTGGGCGTGTTATATTTGTAAAGGGCGATGACGAAACAGAATATGCACTAACAGAGGATGCAGTGCTTCATTTTGCAGACCTTGTTTTTGGCAAAAAGGCTGTTCAGGGCAAATGCATTTTTAAAGTAACGCGTAATGCCGACATTACAATAGAAGAGGGAATGTACGACGAGGGTGTGTTCGAGGGTGACGGCGACATACGGCTTATGATGGAAGAGCTTTTGAAAAAAAGGCGTAAGCTTGCGGCAGTGCGCTTGCAAACAAGTGCACAGGCGCCCGACGATATTGTCAATTTGCTGTGTGATAAGCTTGTTTTGCCCAAAGACCAAGTTTTCAGGCAAACATCACCGCTAGATTTGTCAATAGGCTTTAATTTAGCAGCACGCCTTTTGGCCGACAAGAACGCGCGCCTTTTTTATTCCGCACGCCGCCCAATAATGGCGAAGAGAAATTACGATTTATCGCAAGTATCTCAGAAAAAAGACGTGCTGATACAGTACCCGTACCAAAGCATACGCCCGTTTTTAAGCATGTTGCTAAACGCTGCGCACGACCCCGGTGTTATTTCAATTAAAATGACACTCTACCGTGTTGCGAGCGAATCAAAAATTGTGCAAGCGCTTTGTGCCGCGGCTGAAAACGGCAAAGAAGTTGTAACAATTGTAGAGTTAAGGGCGCGTTTTGACGAGCAAAACAACATTGAGTTCTCAAAGCTGCTTGAGGAGGCGGGTGTTACTGTTATTTATGGCTTTGCCGAGTATAAAGTGCACTCGAAGTTGTGCCTTATTACTAAGCGAAATGGCAGTAAACTTTCGTATATTGCGCAAATTGGCACGGGGAATTACAATGAAAAGACATCAGAGCAATATACAGATTTGTCGTTTGTAACGACAGATAATTTTATTGGCGCAGAGCTGGCACGTGTTTTTAACGACCTTGCCATTGAAAACGTAACAAAAAAAACACAGCACCTTTTGATAGCGCCGCTTAATTTCAAAAGTGTTTTCATGGAAGAAATGGACAGGGAAATTAAGGCGAAAAAAGAGGGCAAAGACGCGGCGATTTTATTGAAGTGCAACTCTGTAAGTGACAGGGATATTATAGAAAAAATAAGTGAAGCGTCTTGTGCAGGCGTTGAAGTAGACATGATAGTACGCGGTATTTGTTGCTTTAAGGCAGGCGTGCCGGGGCTTACAGAAAACGTGCGTGTTCGCAGCATTGTGGGCAGATATTTAGAGCACAGCAGAATTTATTGCTTTGGCAAAGGTGAGAATATGCGCCTTTACATTGCCTCGGGAGATTTTTTAACAAGGAACACACAGCGGCGTGTGGAGGCAGGCGTAAGAATTACAAACGCTGAAATTGTTGCGCAATTACAACACATTTTGAATATGCAACTTGCCGATAACGTTAACGCCCACGAGATGATGCCCGATGGCTCGTACACAAAAGTTGTGCAGGCTAAGGGAGAGGCTATTGTAGACTCTCAAAACGAAATGTATTCAACGCTTGTAAACGCTTGGGACTTTGATGACAAGCAAAAAGGCAAGCAATGGGATAAAAAAGGTGGAATTTTTAGCAAGTTACTTAGCTTGTTCAAAAAATAGTTTCATTTTAGTGGGGAATTAAAATGGTAAGCGTAAACTGCGAACATTTAGACATAGCGAAAATTGCTGATAGCGGGCAGTGCTTCAGAATGAACAAGCTTGAAAACGGCAACTACCGCGCAATTGCAAAAGACAAGAGCATAATTATAACGCCCACTGAAAGTGGCGCAAAATTTTTGTGCACACAGCAAGAATATGATGATTTTTGGCGAAATTACTTCGATATGAATACAGAGTACGCTGAATTTTCAAAAAACATTTTGGAAAGTGACGCCTTTTTAACAAAGGCGGCCGTTTACAGTAAAGGTGTAAGAATTTTAAAGCAAGACGCATGGGAAATGCTGGTGACATTTATAATTTCACAGCGAAAAAACATACCTGCTATAAAGAAATCGGTAGAGGTGCTTTGCGAAATGTGCGGTGCTAAATTATGCGAAAATGAGTGTGATACACATAATAAAAATTACGCTTTTCCCACACCGCAACAAGTTGCAAGGCTTACAGAAAGCCAACTTAATTCATGCTCGCTAGGTTATAGAACGAAGTACATAATGGCGGCGGCGCAAATGGTGGCAAGTGGCATTTTAAACTTAGAAGAATTAAGCGAAAAAAGCAACGATGATTTGAGAGCAGAACTGCTTACTGTGCCGGGCGTGGGTGAAAAAGTGGCGAACTGTGTTATGCTTTTCGGCTATTATAGGGCAAACAGCTTTCCGCGTGATGTGTGGATAAACAGAGTTATAAACACTGTTTACAGCGGTGAGTTCGACACGCAAAGATTTGTGGGATACGAGGGCGTTATACAGCAGTATATGTTTTACTTCGGGCGCAGTGATGAGTGCGCAGAAAAATTCTTAAATGCATAGCAGTGTACTTAAAAGCACAAAAAAATGCATATATTGCAGGTAGTAATAATAATTATCTTATAAACACAGAGGGCGGCCACGAATGGC
>CAYJHA010000089.1:5205-9798 GCA_964369785.1 uncultured Bacteroides sp. | reverse complement strand
AAGCATTATAATTTTGCGATGTGTAAAGGTTAATTTTTAGTGCATACGCATTTTGCGCTTGCCTATTATCAGAAACGGAGTTAGAAATGTTCATAGATACAGCTAAAATAAGCATAAAGGCAGGAAGTGGCGGCAACGGCGCTGTAAGCTTTCACCGCGAAAAATATGTTGCGGCAGGCGGCCCCGACGGTGGCGACGGCGGCAGAGGCGGCGACGTTGTTTTTGTAGCCGATACTAATTTGTCAACGCTTATGGATTTTAGATACAAGCGCAAATATTCAGCGCAAAACGGCGAAGACGGCGGTGCGTCTAATTGCAGTGGCAAAAAGGCAGATAGCCTTGTAATAAAAGTGCCGCAGGGCACGCTTATTAAAGACGCAAATTCAGGGCTAATAATTGCAGACCTTTCAACAAGTGAGCCGGCTGTTATTGCAAAAGGCGGGCGCGGCGGCTGGGGCAACCAGCACTTTGCAACACCCACACGCCAAATACCAAAATTTGCAAAGCCGGGCCAAAAAGGCGAGCAACTTGATATATTGCTTGAGCTTAAACTTATTGCAGACGTGGGGCTTATAGGCTTCCCGAACGTTGGCAAAAGCACTATAATTTCTGTTATAAGTGCGGCAAAGCCTAAAATTGCAAACTACCACTTCACAACACTAACGCCTGTTTTGGGTGTTGTTAGCGTTGCCGAGGGCGCAAGCTTTGTAGCGGCAGACATACCCGGCCTTATTGAGGGCGCAAGCGATGGTGTAGGCCTTGGTCACGCGTTTTTGCGCCATGTTGACAGGTGCCGCCTTTTGCTTCACGTTGTTGATGTAAGCGGCTGTGAGGGGCGTGAGCCTAAAGAAGATTTCGAGAAAATTAACGAAGAGCTGCTCAATTTTTCGCCTGAACTTGCACAGCGCCCACAAATAGTACTTGGCAACAAGTGCGACATTGCGCAGGACGAGCAAGTGGAAGATTTCAAAAAATATATTGAAGAAAAAGGGCTTATGTTTATGCCCATTTCGGCGGCAACGCGCCGAGGCTTTGACAATTTGCCCGGCACAGTGTACAACAAGTTGCAAGAACTGCCACCCGTTACGGTGTATGAGCCCGAGTATATTAAACCCGAAACGTTTGAAAAAGACACGCGCGCGTTTACTGTTGAGCAAGAGAGCGAGCACGTTTTCCGCATAGACTCACCGTTTCTTGTGCGTATACTTGAGGGCAGTGACGTGGACGACTACGAGAGCTTGCAATATTTTCAGCGCCAGTTACAAGACAGCGGCGTAATTGAAAAGCTTGTTGAAATGGGCGTTAAAGAAAACGACACTATAATAATTGATGATTTTGAGTTTGACTATGTGTTCTAATAATAAAGCTAAAAGCGAAATTGATATACACGAGCACTCTGCGGTGACGCTTGCGTTTTTGGGCGACGCTGTTTTCGAGGAGCTTGTGCGAGAGCGCCTTGTGCGCACCACACGCTTAACGCCAAGCAAATTGCATGCCGAAGCGGTAAAGTTTGTGTCTGCCTTTGGGCAGTTTAGCGCACTGCAAATTATAGAGCCGCTGTTGACAGACGCAGAAAAAGCAGTGGCAAAGCGTGGCAAAAACACGGCGAAAACCACTTTTGCAAAAAACGCCTCGCCTGCGCATTACAGCGGCGCAACAGGGCTTGAAGCGCTGTTTGGTTATTTGCAACTAAAGCAAGAGCGCAAAAGAATTGAAGAGCTTTTTGATGTTATTTGGGGCAATAGAGAAAACCACACCCCTGCGTGAAAAAACAAAGGTGTGGTTTCGTATTAGATAATTTTTAACAAGTAAGAAGAATAAACATTATTTGCAGTTTTTATTGCTTGCGTTAGTGCTTTTGTTTTGCGAATTTGTGTTAGAAGATTTGTTTTGTGAATTTGTGTTTTTTGTGTTTTGCGAATTTGTGTTTTGTGCATTTTTAGCTTGTTTGTTGTCCATGTTATTTCACCTCCTTGTGGTGATAGTATGTGCAATAATATTTGAATTAATACATATAATATGTTATAATATTATAGTTATTTATGTTTTTTTGGAGGGAAACCCATGTCGGGACACAGTAAATGGAGCACTATAAAGAGGAAAAAGGAAAAAATTGACGGCAAACGTGCCAAAATTTTTACAAAAATCGGGCGCGAAATAAGCGTTAGCGTGCGTGACGGTGGGCCGGACCCTGCCTCGAACTCAAAGCTTAAAGACCTTATTTCAAAGGCTAAAAGCTACAATGTGCCAAACGAGAACATACAGCGCATAATAAAAAAGGCAGAGGGCGGCGAAAAAGACAACTTCGAGAGCATAACATACGAGGGCTATGGCCCCAGTGGCACAGCTATGATTGTTGAAACACTTACAGACAACCGCAACCGCACCGCCGCAAATATACGCTATTATTTCGATAAATACGGCGGCAATTTGGGCAATGTTGGCTGTGTTTCATACCTTTTTACACGCAGTGGCGTTATATCTATGCAAACAGGCACTAAAAGCGAAGAAGAAGTTATGGAAGACGTTTTTGAGTGCGGCGGAGAAGACTTTGACATGTTTGAAGACATGGCACAAGTTATAACAACGCCCGAACAGTTTGCACCTGTGCGCGATGCACTTGAGCAAAAAGGTTACAATTTCATAAGCGCCGATATTGAGATGTTGCCGTCTACGCAAACAGTGCTTAGCGATGAGGGCGACATGAAAAACATGGCGACGCTTTTGAACTTGCTTGAAGATGATGACGATGTGCAAAACGTGTGGCACAACCTAGAGAATGAGGATGAAATTCGATAAATAAAAGAGGGGCAGGGAATAACTTTTGCAAAACAATCAAACAATATGTCACGGCTGTCTTTCATACATAGACAAAAGCATAGTGCAATGCCCATATTGCGGCAGAAAGTTTGAGAATAAAAACCCGTCGGGCACACTTCCGGCTAGAACTGTTATTGCGGGCAGATATATACTTGACAAATGCGTTGCACTTGACGGCGAGGGCGTTACATACACCGCGGCAGACGCAAAGCTTTCACGCAGGGTGCTTGTTAAAGAATATGTGCCCGTTACAATATGCGCTGCCAGAACAAAAGCAGGGCACGTTGTGCCAAGGCGAGAGAGAGAAGTGCTTTTTAAAACAACGCGCATGGATTTTGTGGATTTATACCGCTCGCTTATGGCGGTGGACCATGCTGTGGGGCTATGCAGAGTGTTTGACTTAGTAGAGACAAACAACACAGCGTATGCAATTCAAGAGCCACCCACAGGCACAACGCTAAGCCTTTATTTACGAACAAGGGGCAGGCCACTTACATATATTGAGACAATTTCGCTTTTGCGCCCTGTTTTTGTGGCTGTTGAGGCTATGAATAAAAAGGGTTTGCTTCACCGCGGAATAAGCCCCGACACTATATTTATAAGTGCCGACGGGCGCGCAAAGCTTTCGGGCTTTGCAACAATAGGCCTTAGAACGGCAGACAGCGAGTTGCGCCCTCAAATTTTCGAAGGATATGCCGCACCTGAGCAGTATTCAGTAGCGGAATTTGACGGTAAATATACCGATGTTTACGGCCTTGCGGCTGTGTTTTATACCGCCATAACGGGTGTTACACCACCCGGTGCGAACAAACGCCGAATGAGCGACACACTCGTTTCGCCAAAGAACTTGTCAGACGAAATACCTCCGTTTGTGTCTGTTGCGTTAATGCGGGCATTGCGCCTTACAGGCGTTGAGCGCATGGAAACTGTTAAAGAGCTTTTGCAGTGCCTTACAGAGCCTACAAAAACACAGCTGAAAAAGAAAAATTTGCGTTTTAATTATAAGCATTTGCCTGTAATTTTTGCGGCAATTGCTGTTATATCAATTGTAATAGCTGTTGCAGTGTTGCTTTTTACAAGCCCCGTTCAAGAGCCTGTTCCTTCAGAAGTGCAAAGCGAATCGCAGTCAATTTCGGCTGAGCCGGAAACTGTTTCAGTTCCGAATTTAATAAACCAAGAGTACGCGGCCGTTCAGCAAGATGATTATAACATAAAAAATTTCTTGTTTACTGTAAGTGAGGACTTTAGCAGTGTGTTTGAGCCGGGAAGAATAATGGAGCAAACACCGAAAGCCGGCGAACAAGTACAGCCCGGCACAACTATTGCTGTTGTTATAAGCAAAGGGCCGCTAACGGTGGTTATGCCAACAGTTGAGGGCAAAACACGAACAGAAGCAAAAGCAGAGCTTGACGCACTGGGAATATCGTATGACATTTTCGAGCGCACGAACGACGGCTCTTACACTGCTGATACTGTTGTGGACAGCAACGTTGCCGCAGGCACAGCCATTGACCCCGAAGAGGTAAAGGTAACGCTTTATGTGGCGCAAGAGCCGCCTATTGATGGAGTACCTGTAGAGGGCGATAATTCGGCTGCGCCAGGGGTGTAAAAAGTTTGATGTTAAATAGAAAAAATTAGTTGTTGTTATAAAAGTGTAGGGGGGGCCGGGGGGCGCCCCCACACAAAATTTTTAAAAAAAAAAACAATAATTTTGAACTGGCACCGTAATTTTTATATAAAATTTGTGAGGACAAGACGGTACAAAGCCCCAGC
>CAYJHA010000089.1:0-5195 GCA_964369785.1 uncultured Bacteroides sp. | reverse complement strand
TTAAAAAAAAAAATTTTTGTTTTTTTTAAAATGGGGGGGGGGCCGCCCGCGCCCCCCCCTACACTATATTATTCACATACAAAGCTCTATTTTGCAAGTGCCTCGTTAATTGTAATAGCAATTTGGTCAGGACATGACGTTCCTCTGCCCCTGCAGTCTATACCGCTAAGCAGGTTAGCCGCTTTTTTTGCGTCCATACCTTTTAATAGTGTCATTACACCTTTCAAGTTACCTTCGCAACCGCCAACAACAGTTACATCTTCAATAATGCCGTTATCGTTAATTTCCACTTTTGTTTGCGATGAACATACACCGCTGTTTTTTCTCTCGTAAGTCATATTTTACCTCTTTTTTAATTATTTATTGCTGGCGCAAATGCGCCAGTTTTTTAATTTTTTCAATCTCTTCATCGGCGGTTGTGTACGTGCCGATAGGTGCAGGCATACCCATGTACATTCCGTGAAAATCTGTGCCGCCTGTAACAATTAGATTGTGCTCTTTTGCAATGCTCAATAGCTGTTTTTTGTCACTGTCTGTATTTCGCATGTGGTCCACTTCAAAGCCGTCTATGCGCCCTTGCTGTGCCAGTTCTGCGCAAAGCTCTAGGCTGTTGTAAACGCTTGGGTGCGCAACAACACAAACAGCGCCCATACCTTTTATAATGCTAAGCACTTTCTCAATATCCTCATACTCCGGCACCATAAGCTCGCCGCCGTCACTGTCGCAAAATAAGCTTTTTTGTAAGTCTGAATAAATGCTGTTTGTATAACCAAATTCATTTAGCAGGCGAATTATATGTGTTTTAAACGTAACATCGCTATCTTTTGAATATTCATTCACAAGCTCAAACGGCACAAGTGGGTATCTTTCCCGCACAATTTCAATACACTCTTCTGCAAGCTCGTTTCGGTTTTTCTTCATCGTTTCGCACAAGTCTAAAAAATCTGCTGTAATTTTCGGGTAGTAGCATAGAAGATGAACATTTCTATCTCTCTTATTGTCTTTACAACTAATTTCAACTGCGGGTATTAATTTTATATTTTTATACGTTTTGTTTTTTAGTGCAAATTCAATGCTTTTTGGTGTATCATGGTCCGACACGGCTATATAATTAAGCCCTGTATTGCTTGCAAATTCAACAACCCACTCAATGTTGCAGCTACCATCAGAGTAAGTTGAATGCAAATGTAAATCTCCCGGCATAAAATCTCCTTTTTGTGCACATCTCAAATAACTTAGGTTAACATATTATAATAATACACTATTAAAAAAACTATTGCAACTTTCATTGTGCTTTTTAATATTTTAAAATTAATACCAAAATTAAATTATGATATTGCATTTATTTGAAAGTGTGATATAATTTCGATATATAGTATTTTTTTGTTTTAGTTTCACACATAGCCTTGTTGTTTTGTGCGCATTTTGAATACATAAACCTGCAAAAGCCAACGCAACAAATCTATTAAAACAGGAGGCCGTAAATGAGCATGAACGACTATTTATCTACAATTGTTGCGGATAATCTAGACGCAATTTGTTATATTTCTGACATTGAAACATACGACCTTTTGTATTTAAACAAACTTTGCAGAGACACATTTAATTTGCCGAATGAGAGCGACTATGTAGGCAAGAAGTGTTATAAAATATTGCAAGGCAAAGACAAGCCGTGCGAATTTTGCACTAATGCGTTTTTGAAAAAGGGCGAGCCATATAAGTGGGAGTTTTACAACGCCGGCGTTAACGGTTTTTTCTCGCTTGTTGACCTTTTAGTAGAGGTTGATGGAAGAAAAACACGCCTTGAATTTGCCATGGACGTAACAAGCCACCACAACACAATTAATTCGCTTGAAACTAACCTTGAAACTGAAAAAGCTGTAAACAACTGCATACAAACACTGTCTGAAAACTTGAGCATAGACGACGCGATAAATAACATGCTTGAAAATATAGGCTTGTACTATAAGGCAGAGCGCTCTTACATTTTTGAATTTGATTACACTAACAATATAATAAAGAATACTTATGAGTGGTGCCGTGACCCTGCAAAAAGCGAAATAGCAAATTTGCAGAGCATAGACATGGTTAATGTTGAGCGCTGGGTAAATAAGTTTAATACCATGGGCGAATTTTACATATCAAAGCTAAGCGACGATGTTGACACAAGTTCGGCAGAGTTTCAAATTTTAGACGCACAGGGAATAAACTCGCTTATGGCAACGCCTTTTAGGCAAAAAAGCGGTAAAATTATGGGCTTTTTGGGTGTAGATAACCCTGAAAAGCACCTTAACAACACTGTGCTTTTAAACTCGGTTTCGCTAATAATTTATAACGACTTAACAAAACGCCGCCTATATGAGCGCCTGGAGCAAATGAACTACACAGACACATTGACAGGTTGTTATAACAGGGCAAAATATATGCAGGTGCTTCGAGATTATAATGCAGAGCCGCCCAAAAAAATGGGTGTTATTTTTGCGGACATAAATGGCCTGCGCCCTATTAACGAGACGTATGGGCAGCTGCAAGGCGACCATTTTATTATGAAAAACGCACTGCTGTTAATGGAAATTTTCGGCGACAATGTTTACAGGCTTGGCGGCGACGAATTTGTTGCGTTTTGCGAAAACGTAGACGAAGAATATTTTTTGGCCATGACTCGCAATTTAGAGCGTAGAATGAACCGCGAACCAAATGAATACAACATGTCTTTCGGCGGTGTTTATAAAAGCGGAAAGTTTGACATAACAAAGCTTATTTCAAACGCCGACGAATTGATGAGCGTTGAAAAACAGCGCTATTATAAGTTAAAATTTGACGACGGCATTATTTATAAAGTAGGCGTTGTTGAAACACTTTTAAACGAGCTGAAAAACGGAAGCTTTCAGGTGTATTTGCAGCCGAAATTTGAAATTGACACATTTAAAATAAACGGCGCCGAAGCGCTTGTGCGCAAATTTGACGAAAACGGAAAAATTGTGCCGCCAACAGAGTTTATACCCTTATACGAAAACGAAAAAATTGTGCGCCATGTAGACTTTTTTGTACTTGAAACAGTTTGCAAAACACTGCGCAATTGGCTTGATAAAGGCGTTGAGTTGAAAATATCCGTCAACCTTTCGCGCATGACTTTTATGGAAAAACATGTTATAGATGACGTGAAAAAAGTGTGTGCAAAGCACGATGTACCGCTTGATTTGATTGACCTTGAGATAACAGAAACAAGCAACAAGATAGACAATTTGAACTTAACAAACAAAGTTGTTGAGGCAAAGCAAGCGGGCATTTCAATTTCGCTTGATGATTTTGGCGCTGAATATTCAAACCTACTTATGCTAACGTCTGTTGATTTTTCGCAAATTAAATTGGACAAAAGCCTTATAGACGACATTTGCACAGACGAAAAGAACAAAACTGTTGTGAAATACGCTATAAAAATGTGCAAAGATATGCACATGGACGATGTGCTGGCAGAGGGCGTTGAAACAGAAGAGCAACGCGCGCAATTGAGCGAAATTGGCTGCAAATCCGGCCAGGGCTATTTATTCTCGCGCCCGATAACGATAGATGAATTTTATGAACTTTACAAAAAGAACAAAGGGTGTTAAAATTAGACTAGGCAATTAAAATTTAGATGTACAGGCGTTAAAAGCTGAAACCTGCAAATTTGCGGCCAGAAGTTTTAACAGTATTTGCAGTGCAAATATTTTGCCTTTTTTTGGCTTATGCGCCCGTTGTTAGTAGCTAAATGCTCCGGCTTTAAAAGCTTGGGTTTTTAATTAATGCGGAATTGTGTAACGGTAGCACCTGCGACTCTGACTCGTATTGTGAGGGTTCGAATCCTTCTTCCGCAACCAGCAGCTTGAAGCTGCACCCAATTGACATCGGATACAGTCCGGTGTCTTTTTTATGTTTATGTGTATTTTCAGGTAGTTCCTATAAGAACACTTTCTCCACTCGTCGCTCACTTCATTAAGTGGGTGACGATTTTTTGTAAAAATTATCGTTTTACTGTTTCGGAGCTGTTGACAAACCAAATTTTTGTCAACAGCTCCGTTTCGCCACCCCACCTTTCTTGAAAAGCGGAAAGCTTACCAACGCTTTTGTAAAGGCAATTTTTTGGCACAGCCCTAACTTAGCCACTCTGTTTAGTATCCGAACCCGTTCGAATACTAATCAGAGTGGCTACCTATTCACTATCTAAAACTCTTCTCTCATTTTTTCAATAGCCTTTTTTTCAATGCGCGAAACATAGCTTCTGCTTATGTCCAGCTTTTGTGCTACCTGCATTTGCGTCATAGGTATTTTACCGCAAAGGCCATAGCGCATAACAACAATGTTGCGGCTTCTCTCATCAAGTGTTTTTATAAATTCATACAGCTTTTTAACATCTTCTTTGCTCTCGCACACGGCTTCCATGTCAAAAGTGTCAGCCATAACATCATTAAGTGTCAGCGCGTTTTTGTTGCCCTCTGTGTCAAGCGAGTCGTAAATATACACAGTGTTTTTATCTTTCTTTTTTGTTCTGAAATGCATTAAAATTTCGTTTTCAATACACCTTGCAGCATACGTAGAAAAACGTGCACCTTTTTCTATTTTAAAGCTATTAATCGCTTTAATTAAGCCTATTGTGCCTATGCTTATAAGGTCTTCTTGGTCGCCATTTTTTGCATAGTACTTTTTTACAATGTGCGCAACAAGGCGCAAATTGTGGTTAATAAGCAAGTCCTTTGCGGCGCTGTCGCCCTTTTTCAAATCAGAAAAAGCCTTTGCTTCCTCCGCTGTGCTAAGCGGCTTTGGAAAACTGCTTGTTTCCAGGTGAAGCGCAAAATATAATATGTTGCTTGCAACAAAAGCAAGTATTGCCGAAAACATAAAAAACCCCCTCTTTGTTTTAATATCACTATTAAAACTTATGAGAGGGGTTGTGATTATATGTAAAATAACAATTATTGCTTATCAGTGTCTGTGCTTTTTTTTCGCTTGCGCGGTTGCGCCGCCTTTGTTTTCTTCTGTTTTGGTTGCTTTTTTTCGCTTGGCGCGTCTGCTTCGCCCTGTGGTGTGTCACCCTCGCCCTGTTGCGCTTCGCCCTCGCCTTGTGGTACTTCAACTTCGCCCTGTGGCGCGTCAGCTTCAACCTGTGGCGCTTCAACCTCGCCCTGTGGCGCGTCTGCTTCGCCCTGTGGCGCTTC